>UQPD01000036.1 GCA_900542795.1 uncultured Prevotella sp.
TAGTTATTCCTACTTAGCTACGTAAAAACTATAATCTGAATAAAAAAACAAAAAAAGTAGCTGCTTACTTTGCAAGAAACGAAAGAAATGCGTAATTTTGCGTGCAATTAAAATCCCCACTTAGTATGACTTCTGATTTTATTGCTGACAAAATCGTTATGGACGGTCTCACGTTTGACGACGTCCTTTTAGTTCCCGCTTATTCTGATGTGCTTCCTCGCACTGTGTCATTGGCTACAAAGTTCTCTCGCAACATCGACTTGCAGATTCCTTTTGTAACAGCAGCAATGGACACTGTGACCGAATCGACTATGGCTATTGCCATTGCTCGTGAAGGTGGTATTGGTGTTATTCATAAAAACATGAGCATCGAAGACCAAGCTCGTCAGGTTGCTATCGTAAAGCGTGCTGAAAATGGTATGATTTACGACCCTGTAACTATCAAGCGTTACAAAACTGTAAAGGATGCACTCGACTTGATGAGTGAATATCACATTGGTGGTATACCTGTTGTTGACGATGAAATGCACTTGGTGGGTATTGTTACCAACCGTGACCTTCGTTTTGAACGTGAACTCGACAAGCGCATTGACGAGGTGATGACTAAAGAAAATTTGGTTACTACCACTCAACAAACAGACTTGCTCGCTGCTGCACAGATTTTGCAGGAGAATAAAATTGAAAAACTCCCTGTCGTAGACAAAGATGGTCACCTCGTGGGACTTATCACATATAAAGATATTACCAAGGCTAAGGACAAACCTATGGCTTGTAAAGATGCCAAGGGACGTTTGCGCGTAGCAGCTGGTGTGGGTGTAACAATCGACACTATGCAGCGCATGGAAGCCTTAATTCAGGCTGGTGCTGATGCTATTGTTATTGATACTGCTCACGGACACTCTAAGTTTGTTATCGAAAAACTGAAGGAGGCTAAGGCAAACTTCAGCGGTGTAGATATTGTTGTGGGTAATGTAGCAACAGGTGACGCAGCGCGTATGTTGGTTGATGCAGGTGCTGATGCCATCAAGGTAGGTATCGGTCCGGGTTCTATTTGTACAACGCGTGTAGTTGCTGGTGTAGGTGTTCCTCAACTTTCAGCTGTTTACGATGTTGCTTGTGCCTTGAAGGGTACAGGTGTACCTTTGATTGCTGATGGTGGCTTGCGCTACTCAGGCGATGTAGTTAAGGCTTTGGCAGCTGGTGGTTACAGCGTAATGATTGGCTCACTCGTTGCAGGTACTGAAGAAAGCCCTGGTGAAACTGTTATCTTTAATGGTCGTAAGTTTAAGACCTATCGTGGTATGGGTTCGCTCGAAGCTATGGAAAATGGTTCAAAGGACCGTTACTTCCAAGGCAATGTGAAGGAAGTGAAGAAACTCGTTCCCGAGGGAATTGCAGGTCGTGTTCCTTACAAGGGATCTGTACAGGAAGTTATCTATCAGATGGTAGGTGGTTTGCGTTCAGGTATGGGTTATTGTGGTGCTGCAACTATCGAAAAGTTGCACGATGCCAAGTTTGCTCGCATTACAGGTGCAGGTGTACTCGAAAGCCATCCGCACGACATCACTATCACAAGCGAGGCTCCTAACTATAGCCGTCCTGGAGAATAATTTTTTTGAATAAGTTTTTACGCGTAGATATGCTAATGTGTCAGTTTGCCCATGCACACGTTGGTCAATGGTTTTAGGTAGTTTAAAAAACGAGCTTCCTCATTGGCTTAGTCTTCATGTAGGCACATTGCTACATTAGCATATTTTGCGTTTTGCAACAGTTTAGAATATGAAAAGAAACCTCATAACAGCAACACTCTTCGCCCTGGCTCTTACGGCTGGGGCGCAGTCGGCTACAGACCCCATATTGATGGTGGTTAATGGCAAGCCGATTACAAAAAGCGAATTTGAATATTCGTACCATAAAAACGGCAATGTAAAAGATGCCGTTGAGAAGAAAACGGTGCAAGAGTATGTACCAATGTTTATCAACTACAAATTGAAGGTTGCTGCAGCTGAGGCTGCACACCTCGACACTTTGTCAAGTTTTAAAAAAGAGTTTAGCACCTATCGCGATATGCAGCTTACTCCTTATTTAATTGACACAGCGTTCAACGATTCAATTGCTCATATTGTTTACGACAACACCGTGAAGCAATTGAAAGGAGAAGATTTGATTGAAACATCACACATTTTGCTTCGTCTCGATCAAAAGGCAACTGCTGCAGAACGTGAGCAAGCCAAGCTAAAGGCTGACTCTATTTATAACGCAATTAAGAATGGAGCAGACTTTGCAGAAATGGCTCGTAAATTCTCAAATGACCCTGGTAGTGCAGCCAAAGGTGGCAAGTTACCTATGGTAGGTCCTGGTCAGCTTGTAAAGGAGTTTGAGGTAGCTGCCTACAAACTGAAGAAAGGCGAAATGTCAGCACCTGTGCTTTCACCTTTTGGCTATCACATCATCAAGATGGACAATCGTAAGCAACTCGATCCCTTTGAAACCTTGAAGCCCGAAATTATGGCTATGCTCAAGCGTCAAAACATTGATGAGGCTTCAGCTGAGAACAAGGTAAAGAAAATGGTTGCAGCCTCGAATGGTAAACTCACTCGTGAGGATGTTTACAACCAAATAGCTGAGGAGCAGTCAAAAAACAACAGCGACCTTCGTAATCTTATTCAGGAATACCACGATGGTTTGTTGCTTTTCGAAGTAAGCAAGCGCGAAGTGTGGGATGTTGCTGCAGCCGATACAAAGGGCTTGGAACAGTGGTATAAGAGCCATAAGAAAACTTACAAGTGGGAGAAACCACGCTTTAAGGGTTTTGTTTTCCATTGCAAAAATGCCAAGAGCGCCAAAGCTGTTAACAAAATGCTCAAGAAGTTTGGTGAGGGCGATTGGCGCAAGGAACTTAAGCAGCAGTTTAATAAGGATTCTGTAACTGTTTCGGTAAGCGGTCCTTACCTCTGTTCACAAGGTGAGAATGCTACGATAGACGCTTACGCATTTAAAACAGGCACTAAGGTTAATATGCCTAAGGGCTATGTAATGACGGGTGTAAGTGGTAAAGTAATGAAACAGCCCAAATCGTATCTCGATGTAAAGGCACAAGTTACTACCGACTATCAGCAAGAATGCGAAAAGAAATGGGTTGAAAAGTTGCGTAAACAGTTTACTTATAGTGTAAACGAGGACGTACTTAAAACCGTGAAGTAAGTAGTTTTTTCATTATGACAAAGAAAATATGGTTAGCCTTGTTGGTGGCTGCAGCACCATTGATGAGTGTAGCGCAAACCAATGTGGTGGATCAAGTGATTTGGGTAGTAGGTGATGAGCCTATTCTGCTCTCAGATGTAGAGGAAACTCGCATTAGTTCTGAGGCATATGGTCAATCTTATGACAATCCCTATTGCACCATCCCCGAGCAGTTGGCTATCAGCAAATTGTTTGTGCATCAAGCAGAATTGGATAGTGTAACGATTAGTGAGTCGGATGTTATTCGTGCCGTAGATAATCGTATTAGTGACCTTACGCAAGCATATGGCTCGCGCGAAGCTCTTGAGCAAATGGCAGGCAGAACGATATCACAGATGCGCGAAAACTTGAAGAAGCAATATCGCGAACAGATGATGGCTGACGATGTACGTCAAAAACTTACTAAGGATGTTAAGGCTACACCTGCTGAGGTGCGTGAGTATTTCAAAAATGTACCCACAGACAGTTTGCCTTTCATCCCCACGCAGGTTGAGGTACAAATTATAACAGCTACTCCTAAGGTGTCGCGTTCAGAGGTCGAGCGCATTGAGGCTCAGCTCCGTGAATATGCTAAGCGTGTTAATTCTGGCGAAGCCGATTTTTCAACCCTTGCTAAGTTCTATTCAGAGGATGGCTCTGCACGTAATGGTGGTGAATTAGGCTATATGGGTCGCAATCAACTTGTGCCAGAGTTTGCCAATGTCGCATTTGCCCTTAACGACCCTAAGAAGGTTTCAAAGATTGTACGTAGCGAATATGGTTACCATATCATCCAACTTATTGACAAGCGAGGTGATAAGGTAAACGTGCGTCACATTCTGCTCAAGCCACGTGTTGACGAAACCGAGATGGAGCATGGCATTGCACGTCTCGACTCTATTGCGAATGACATTCGCAACAAGAAGTTTACGTTCGATGCAGCTGCTCTTGCTCTTTCAGACGACAAGGACACACGCAACAATCATGGTCTGATGGCAAACTCTGACCCACAAACCGGAAACATTAGCTCACGTTTCGAAATGAAGGACCTTCCGCAAGATGTTGCAAAGGTAGTAGATACTTTGAAGGTGGGCGAGGTGTCACGAGCCTTCCGCATGACCAACAAGTCAGGTCAGGAAGTATGTGCTGTAGTTATGCTCAAAAATCGCATTGAGGGACATCCCGCCAATATGACAGAGGATTTCCAAACATTGCGCGATGTGGTTATTGAAAAACGTAGTGAAGCAAAAATTGAACAGTGGATTCAAGATAAAATCAACACCACTTACATTCGCATCAACCCCGATTGGCGTAATTGCCAATTTAAGTACAAGGGGTGGGTGAAATAATGTCCATATATTTACCCTAAAAAAGGAGACGCTATACCTATGCCGTCTCCTTTTTTAGGGTAAATAAGTAGGGTACTCACAGTATCTATTTTGAGGAAATAAATTATAAACTAATGAAGATAAAAGAGAAAATTTACATTGCCTTAGTCATTGCATTAGGCTTTCTGTTACTAACCGCATTTGTCGCAGACCAATTTAACCTATCATTCGGTTGGTTCGATGCAGTGTCACATTCCATTACCTCACCTGTAGCATTGGGCGTAGGTGTTATATTTGCCTTGTTCTTTGGCAAAGTTTTTCCGAATTTCAACAAGCTCATGTCTAAGCGCATGTTGCAATATTCGGTTATAGGTTTAGGTTTTGGCATGAATGTTGAGAAAGCTCTGCAATCAGGCAGTGAAGGTATGCTTTTTACAATCGTTAGTGTATTTGGAACCTTGGCATTAGGATGGTTCTTTGGTCGTAAATTGTTGAAAGTTGACAGCCAAACCAGTTATCTTATTAGTTCGGGAACAGCTATTTGTGGTGGTTCAGCCATTGCAGCAGTAGGTCCTATTGTAAATGCAAAATCCGAGAATATGTCTGTGGCATTGGGGGTTGTATTTGTGCTTAATGCCATAGCACTTTTTATCTTTCCAAGCATTGGTACAGCTTTAGGCATGAGCATGAAAGAATTTGGCATGTGGGCAGCCATTGCCATACACGATACATCATCGGTAGTTGGTGCAGGAGCTGCTTACGATCATCTTCATCCCGATTGGTTAGCTCAACAAGGAGTGAGTGCGCTTGAGGTTGCCACAACCATTAAACTCACTCGTGCGCTTTGGATTGTAGTGCTTGCGCTCATCACCCCATTCTTCTTTAAGCAATCTCTTGCACAAGTATCAGGTGTACGCAAACCTTGGTATCAGTCTGTGCCTCGCTTTATTGTGTGGTTTGTGGTTGTAATTCTTTTCAACAGCTACATACTTAGCAATACCGCTTTAATAGGTGAACAAGCAGCTCATGTATGCACCATGGTGGGGGCGGGCATCAATAGTCTTGCTAAACATTTCATTACCCTCTCACTTTTCTTTATTGGAGCCTCTCTTACTCGCGACACTTTAAAGCAAGTAGGTCTTCGTCCTTTTGTTATGGGCGTATTGTTGTGGATTAGCGTGAGCGTAATTAGTTTAGCAGTTATTATGGGATAAGTGCGTTAAAACCAACCATAAAGAGAAAAAACTGAAGGGTTAAGTTCTTGCATTTCTGTAGCAAGTAACTTAACCCTTCAGTTTCTTTTTATCAAATTAAAAAGAGTCACAATGTTTTAGAACCACCCTCAATACTCCCTTTCTCCAAAGATAGCAGTGCCAATGCGCACGAGGGTAGCACCTTCATCCATGGCAATGTCATAATCCTCAGACATGCCCCATGAACGTTGACAAAAGGCAGCATCGTTGGCAAAGAAACGTGTCTTGGCTTCGTCAAAACAAGCACGTGCACGTTGAAATTCTTGACGGATTTGTTCTCGATTGTCCGTGTTAGAAGCCATGCACATCATGCCAGCAATCTGTATGTGCTTCATTTCGCGCCATTCACCGCTTTCAAGCATCGCCAAACATTCCTCAGGTGTCATGCCATACTTTGTGGCTTCTTGTGCCACACGCAGTTCTAATAAACAACTGATTACGCGATTGTTTTTAGCCGCTTGTTTGTTAATCTCGTTCAAAAGTTTCAAACTATCCACGGCATGAATGAGCGAAATATAAGGAGCAATATACTTAACCTTATTGGGCTGTAAATGTCCTATAAAGTGCCATTCTATGTCAGCGGGCAATGTTGCATGTTTTTCGCGCAACTCTTGTGCACGACTTTCGCCAAAGATGCGTTGTCCTTCGTTGTAAGCTTCTTGAATAACAGCGGCAGGGTGAAATTTTGAGACGGCTACCAATTCTACACCTGGCTTGATGGTAGCTTTTACCTCTTTAAGGTGTATCATTTTATTATAGGGGTTATTGGGTTAATAGGAAAAATGGCTTTTCTTTATGTAGAAGCTAAAAACGACTTTAACCTCTGCAGAAATCAAAACCACTCCTACTTATATTTTATCCTTCATATTCAGGTTTATCTTCCTTTTTGTGATGAACCACATAATGGAACACATCCATAATGGCAGTTTCGGTGACAGAGGCAATGGTATAGTCCATCATCGAACCCTTCATGCCCTCATCAAGTCGTTTGATAGCATCGCGAAGATCGCTGGCTTGAATCAGCACATTTTGTGTAGATTTCTTTTCCTTGCCACTTTTTTCATCGAGTGTAATGAAAACAAGTTTAGCACGGAAAAATTTATCAGCACTGTCATCGTTAGGAGCTTCAAACATCTCAGCGTAGCGAGCACGCTTAATGTCGCTCACTTCAAATTCACCAGTCATAAACGGAGTAATCTCCTCGATGATGCGTGATTCGGCTTCAGTAAAGTTAAGTGCGTCAACCAAGTAAGGTTCGTTTACTTTTTTCACCAAACCATTCTCCATGGTCTTTTCGTATTTAACTTTGCATTCAAACCATTCGTTGTTCATTGTGTTTCAGTTTTTTGAGTGTAAAAAATGTAGTCTCAAGGCACAATTGGTGCACCATTAGAGCAGGCAAAATTAGAAATTTATTTTCACTTGACCTTTGTTGTGCGTAAATTTTCCGTATTCAATGGCATGTTTCGGACAGATGTGGTAACAACGTAGGCAGCCTGTGCAATGCCCATTCCACTGTGGGTGGTGCATGTTGTTAAGTTGCATATTACCTAAGGGACATCTTTTTACGCACAAGCCACATCCTGTGCATTTTTCTTTGTCAACATGAAAATGGCGGTCGGTAGTAAGCAAAGCGTTAAAGGCGGGGCGTAGCACATAGGTTTTCAACCATGCCATACTGCCACGTGTAAGTTGCTTAATTTGTTTCCTACTTTTTATTTGTTCGGCTATTTGCGTAATGCACTTGTTTGCAGCGATAGCCTTTTGATTCTCTACTTCAGTTGTATCCGTATCAAATCCAGGAAGACATACATACGTATTGCGCATTTTCACAGAATAAGCTGCATGCAACTGCCATCCTTTAGCATGTAAAGCACGTTCTAACACACAATCCGTATAGCCAACATCATCTCCACATGTCATTATAGCGTATGTGTAGCAATGTGCAGGTTGAGATGGTAGTGTCTTAATAAATTCGTTCACTACTTTAGGAATGCCCCAAGCATACACTGGGAAAACAAATCCCACAGCATGATCCTCTTTTTTAAGAGCCTCCAAAGCCATTGTTGTATGGCAAATATCTATCGCCTGCGTATGGAGTAGGGTTGCCAACTTTTTTGCCGCTTGTTGTGAATTGCCCGTGCCTGAGAAGTAGTAAAGCATAGTCTAAATCTTTAAGTGTTGTGTACGAATAAAGTGTTAATCCTATTACATAATACTTTGCCTATTCAATAGGCAGTATACTTAATCCATTCAATAGAATGTAATACTTCGTCCATTCAATAGAATGTAATACTTCGTCCATTCAATAGAATGTAATACTTCGCCCATTCAATAGAATGTAATACTTTGCCTATTCAATAGAATGTAATACTTCGTCCATTCAATAGAATGTAATACTTAATACTTAACACTTAATACTTAATATTATTGTCCCATTTTTTTCACAAACACAAAGTGCTTTTCAAATACACTTTTAGCTTCATCAACGGGGCGGTCAAAGATGCCGAAGATTGTACTACCGCTACCACTCATGGCAGCATATTCAGCCCCCATATCGTAGAGCGTTTGTTTGATAGCAGCTAATTCAGGGTGATTAGGGAATACCGAAGCCTCAAAGTCGTTTACAATCGTATCTTTCCATTCAGCAATAGGACGTTTGATAGCTTCAGCCAAGGGAGTTTCAGCGGGGTGGGGCACAACATGAGCATAAGCCTCTTTCGTTGATACAAAAACGTCGGGTTTAACCAAAACAATATATTTACCCTTTAGGGAGAGAGCAATGGGACTGAGAATGTCGCCAATACCTGTAGCATAAGCAGCCCTACTTTTAATGAAAAAGGCACAGTCGGCACCAAACTTAGCTACACGTTGCTCCATATCTTCGGCAGACAAACCAAGGTCGAACATTTCGTTCAGTCCACACATCATGGCAGCGGCATCACTACTGCCACCGCCAAGACCAGCTCCCATAGGGATGTTCTTATAAAGAAATATGTCTACAGCGGGCAGATTAAATTCTTCTTTCAACGAAAGATATACCTTTACCACTAAATTGTCCTTTGCATCACCTTCAACGGGTTTACCACCAAGGTTGAGTCTGTAGGGCACATCTTCGTCTTCAATCACTTTAATTTCAAGATTGTCGCGTAAGGGGATAGGGTAGAACACCGTTTCAAGATTATGGTAACCATCTTCACGGCGTGCCACTACATTCAGTCCAATGTTTATTTTGCAGTTAGGGAGAAGAAGCATGAGTTTTAAGTATTAAGTAATAAGTAATAAGTAATAGGTAATAAGTAATACAAACTATTGCATAGGCAATCAGATAGGCAATCAGAGTTTATTACCAACCTATTGCATACCTACTTTTCTTAATCAGTAAAATGAATAGGGGGTGGAGTTTTTTACAAAATTACGATATTCGCTTGCTTCTACCAAATCTTTCTTCACAAAGTTGCGTAAAACGATGTTATACGCCAAACTTTTTGTGTACTTTTGCAAAAACATTAAGAACGTACAATCATCTATTCATGAAAAAATACGTAAACGACCTTCGAGTTTGTGCCGTAGAAATCCCACGTCAGGGCTACGTATTGCTAAAACTCACACCCACCAAAGGGTTGCTTCCTGAAATACTTCCTGGACAATTCGTTGAGGTGCAAGTAAAAAATTCGCCTTCCACCTTTCTGCGTCGTCCCATTTCCGTAAACTTTGTAGATTACGAAGCTAACCAATTGTGGTTGCTCATTCACGTAGTTGGTGAGGGCACACGCCATTTGGCAGAATGTAAGATAGGCGATACCGTAAATTGCATGTATCCCCTTGGCAATGGCTTTACCATCCCCGAAAGTGACGGACGTAAAATTCTCCTTGTAGGTGGAGGTGTAGGCACTGCTCCTTTACTTTACTTTGGTAAAATGCTGCGTGAGGCTGGTTGCGAACCCGTATTTTTATTGGGTGGACGCACTGGCGACGACCTTATGCAACTCGACCTTTTTGAACAATACGGACGTGTGTATGTAACTACAGAAGATGGTTCGAAAGGCGAACGTGGTTTTGTTACCAACCACAGCATATTAACAAAAGAACAATTTGACGGCGTGTCAACCTGTGGACCTAAACCTATGATGGTAGCAGTGGCACGTTGGGCAACATCAGTAGGTACCCCATGCGAAGCCTCACTCGAGAATCTGATGGCTTGTGGACTTGGTGCTTGTCTCTGCTGTGTAGAAAAAATGGCAGATGGTCATAATTTGTGTGTATGTAAAGAAGGACCCGTATTTAATATCAACAAACTGTCATGGCTCAGTTAAATGTGAAAATAGGAGGTCTTGACCTCAAAAATCCCGTAATGACGGCCTCAGGCACGTTTGGTTACGGACTCGAATTTGCCGATTTCATAGATCTTAATCGTCTGGGCGGCTTTATTGTAAAAGGCACAACCCTTCGTCCGCGCGAAGGCAACGACTATCCCCGTATGGCAGAAACCCCTTCGGGTATGCTTAATTGTGTGGGATTGCAAAACAAAGGTGTAGACTATTTTTGTGAGCACATTTACCCACAGCTTAAGGACATTGACAGCAATGTCCTTGTAAATGTGTCAGGCTCTTCGCCCGAGGATTATGCCGAATGCGCAGCACGTATTGATGCGCTCGAAGGCATTCCTGGTATTGAACTTAATATCTCGTGTCCTAATGTGAAAGATGGGGGTATGGCATTTGGTGTTACCTGTGAGGGTGCAGCCAGTGTGGTACGTGCTGTGCGTAAGCGTTACAGCAAAACGCTCATCGTAAAACTCTCGCCCAATGTCACCGATATCGCTTCAATAGCCAAGGCTGTTGAAGCTGAGGGAGCTGACAGCGTGTCGCTCATCAATACCCTTATGGGTATGAGCATAGACATCGAACGCCGTCAGTCGCGTTTGAGCATTGGTACGGGTGGATTGAGTGGGGCTTGTGTTAAACCTGTAGCTCTGCGCATGGTACATCAAGTAGCTCGTGCTGTCAATATTCCTGTTGTTGGCTTGGGTGGTATTATGAATGCCACAGATGCCATTGAGTTTTTGATGGCAGGTGCCACAGCTATTGAGATTGGTACAGCCAACTTCATCGACCCCACCACAACAATCCGTGTCATCGATGGCATGAATGAATGGCTCGATAACCACGGAGTAAAAGATGTACACGAGATAATTGGTTGCTTGGGTCGTTAGTAAAGCCCAGTTCTTGATTATTTGAGTAAGAACTAATCAATACATCATGCGCCAGCTTTACCCTGTTTGGGGTGAGGCTGGCGCATGAATTTTCTTGATAATTCTATCAAATATTGTGCAGAAAAACTTGTGGATTTTGAATACCTACTTCATTATTTAGCTAATAAACTGCCAAGTTGTCGGGCTTGTTCTAAGACATCAGCGTTGGCTCCTTGTTTCCATTCCACTGCAGGTTCAACAAGGTCCATCTTCATTTTCTCGTTGTAGGCAGTCATTACTTTAACGGCTTGGCTGCTCCAAGTAAATCCACCAAACAAAGCCAAACGGTGTTTGTTGACAACACGACCTTCAAGACGCTTCATTAAATCATCTACAGCGGGGAAAAGTCCACCATTGTAGGTGGGTCCACCAATAGCTAAGGTGTTGTAGCGGAAAATATCGGTCAGTACAGCAGATAGGGGAGACACACTGAGGTTGTGCATAACAATTTTCTTCATACCAGCTTGTGCCGCACCTTGTGCAATAGCTTCAGCCACACGTTCGGTGTTACCATACATAGAACCATAGCAAATAACCAGTCCACGTTCGGTTTCGCCCATAGCCAAACGACGATACGTTTCAACTACTTGTGGAATTTGTTCGGTCCAAACAGGACCATGTGTAGAACAGATGGTTTGGATGTCAACGCCTGCTAATTTTTTAAGTCCAGCTTGTACCATAGCTCCATATTTACCTAAAATAGTGGCGTAATAGCGTTCCATTTCAGGGAAATAGGGCGTAGTATCCATTTGTGTGTCGATAACAGCCCCATTTAGTGCACCAAAGCAACCAAAGGCATCACCCGAGAAAAGCATGTGTTCTGTTTCATCATAAGTCATCATGGTTTCGGGCCAATGCAACATCGGTGTAAGGTAGAATTTGAGTTGGTGATGACCTAACGACAGCGTGTCGCCATCCTTCACCATAAGGTCTGTAGCTGAAGAAGCCCCATAGAAGCCTTGTACCATATCTAATGTCTTTTTATTACCCACCAATTTAATTTCGGGATAATATTTCTTAATCAAAGCAATGGCACCCGAATGGTCGGGTTCCATGTGGTTAATGATAAGGTAATTGATAGTACGGTCGCCAATTACAGCACGTATTTTTGCCAAATATTCAGCAAAGAATGCCACATCTACAGTGTCTACCAATGCCACTGCCTCATCGTCGGCAATGAGGTAAGAGTTGTATGATACGCCTTGGGGTAAGCTCCAAAGACCTTCGAAACGATGTTTTACGCGGTCGTTTACACCTACGTAATATACTTTTGCTTGAATGTGCATAGTTGTTGTGTGGTTTTATTTGAATTTTTGTATTTCGTAATTGTGTCCAAGATAGTGCAAGGTGAGCGCAGAGATACAAGCTTGCTTGTAAGCTTTGCCGAACCGCAGCCTATATTGGCGAAGCAAAGTTATATATTTTCGTTTGTACAAATGCAGAAAATCGATGATTTTTGTGTAAGTTTGCACTCTAAAACAAAAACGATGAGAAAAATACTCCTATATATATTATTGTTTACGGCTTGCATGGCTTATGCTTTGCCCGAACTCAACCGACATCGTAAAAAGCGTACACCCCATGACGAACGCATTGTGTTGAGGCATGCAGACAACTTGCGTTTTTCAGAAAACGAAATGAATGGTGCCCAGAGATTGAGTGGCAATGTGGTGTTAGCTCATGCCGGTATGGTGATGCACTGTGACAGTGCAGTGCTTTATGAAGCTTCGCAAACCTTCGATGCTTATGGCAAGGTAAACATTGTGCAAGGTGATACATTGACATTGAGGGGCGATAGGTTGCACTATAATGGTGAAACTCAGATTGCCGAGATGCGAAAAAATGTGGTTATGACACATCGCAAGCAAGTGTTACGTACAGACAGTTTAAACTATGACCGCTTGTATAATGTGGGCTACTATTTTGAAGGTGGCGAATTGATAGACGGCAAAAATCATTTAACTTCAGACTGGGGAGAGTATCATACCGATACGCGCAAGGCAACGTTTAATTATAACGTGGAATTGAAAAGTCCAAAATTCCGTTTGGTGTCAGATACACTCCATTACAACACCATCGACAAATGGGCGCAGGTAGTAGGAAAGTCAAACATCTATTCGGGTAACGATCGTATTTACACCGAAATGGGCTATTACAACACACAAACCGAAAAGGTGCGTTTGTTTAAGGGAACCCGTCTGTTCAATGGTGAGCGCGAAATGAAAGGCGATACCTTATATTATAATAAGGCAACAGGTGTGATGGAAGCTTTTAGCAATGTAGAGTGCATTGACCGCAAAAATAAAAACATCCTGACGGGTGATTATGGTTGGTATAATGAGAAAACGGGCGAAGCAATGGCAACCAAACGTGCTTTAGCTCGCGACTTTTCGCAAGGAAAAGATACACTCTATGTACATGCCGACACATTGCGCATGTATACCTATAATATAAAGACCGATTCGGTGTATCGTGTGTTGCATGGTTACTTCCATGCACGTGCTTATCGCACAGATATGCAGATGGTGGCAGACTCTTTGGTGTTTTCTACGCAGCATAACCATGTAACGCTCTATCGCGACCCTATCATTTGGAGTGATAACCGACAGATAGTAGGTGAGGAAATCAATGCTTTCCTAAACGATTCAACCATCGATTCCATACACGTTGACCGTCAGGCTATGATGATAGAGCAAGTAGACTCAGTACACTTTAATCAAGTGGCATCGCAGCAAATGCGTACTTACTTTGATGCAGAGGGTAATGTAAAAGAAAATCAAGCCATAGGTAATGTGATGGTAGTGAATTATCCGCTCGAAAAAGACAGTACGGTGCTTTATCAAAACTATGTAGAAACCTCCATTGCTCGCATGTTTATGCAAAATAAAAAGATGTCTAAGATATGGGCACCTGCTTCGCATGGTTATTTCTATCCTTTAGGTATGGCACCTGCTGAGCGTACTCAATTACCTGGTTTTGCTTGGTTTGACTATGTGCGTCCCACTTCGCCCGAGGATGTATTTAATTGGCGCGGAAAGAAGAAAGGCACGGCATTAAAACCTTCTATCCGTCGTGAAGCTCCCTTACAAAAGCTTTAAAAAAATCGAACACCTATCTTGAATTCCTTTTTATTATAAAATGAGCGATATTATACATCTTTTGCCTGATTCGGTGGCAAATCAAATAGCTGCAGGAGAGGTTATTCAGCGACCAGCTTCAGTAATAAAGGAGTTGGTGGAGAATGGTTTGGATGCAGGAGCTACGCACATACAAATAGTGGTGGAGGATGCTGGCAAATCGCTTGTACAGGTCATCGACAATGGGTGTGGTATGAGCGATACGGATGCCCGATTGTCGTTTGAACGACATGCAACCTCAAAAATTCAGCAAGCCACCGACCTCTTTGCTCTACGTACAATGGGCTTTCGTGGCGAGGCATTAGCTTCAATTGCAGCTGTGGCGCAAGTAGAATTGCGTACCAAACAGCAAGGGCAAGACTTGGGTACTTGCATCAATATAGAAGGTTCAAAGGTGATGAACCAAGAACCCGTGAGTTGTCCTGCCGGTTCAAACTTTGCCGTGCGCAACTTGTTCTTTAATATTCCAGCCCGACGTAAGTTTCTCAAATCCAACCAAACGGAGTTGAGTAATATTATGACCGAAATAGAGCGTATTGCCTTGGCACATCCTGACATAGCCTTTACATTGCACTCAGGCGGTAATGTTTTGCTCGATTTGCACGCTGGCAACTTTCGCCAGCGCATAGTGGGCATCTTTGGTCGTAGAATAGACAGTCATCTTGTTCCCATTGAAGTAGACACAACTTTGGCGCATATTAGTGGTTTTGTAGGAATGCCTGCTGCAGCTAAACGTAAAAATGCACATCAGTATCTTTTTGTGAATGGTCGTTTTATGCGTCATCCCTATTTTGTAAAGTCCATTCTTACGGCTTATGAACGGTTGATACCCGATGGTCAGCAAGTGCCATTCTTTATAAAGTTTGAGGTAGACCCTTCACGTATAGATGTAAACATTCATCCAACTAAAACCGAGATAAAGTTTGAGGATGATGCAGCAATCTTTCAAATTCTGCTTGCAGCGGTGCGTGAATCGTTAGGTAAATATGGTGCAGTGCCAGCCATTGATTTCGACACAGAAGCTCGTCCCGATATTCCAACCTTTACAGGGGATATGGGACAAGCACCTTCAATAGTTCCACCCACCATACACGTAGACACCTCATTTAATCCTTTTAATAATAAGCATGATGAGGGTACTCTAACCGAGTCGAGTGGAAAAGGCAACTCTGCTTCGTTTGCTTCGAACTATACACCGCGCCCTTCAGCGACTTCCATCGATTGGCAGCAAGTTTATGAAAATGCGCAACGCGATTTAGGTGGAGTAAGTTCAGAAAAACCTGCAACAGAACCCGAAGGTGTGGCTTTAGAGAGTCATTACCAAGATGCGTTTGTGCCCAGAGAAGAAAATGCTTTTCCTGCATTCCCTACAGACAATGCAGCCTCCCTTTACGAAAAATTGCCCGAAAATGAGCAAAATGAATGGGCGGAGCATACTGCAACCGATTTCTTGCAATACAATGGTCGTTACATTGTGACTTCGCTTAGTTCGGGATTGGCGTTGATTGATCAGCATCGTGCACACATCCGCATTCTCTATGAACGATACATGCGTCAGCTTAAAGAACACAAGGCACCTTCGCAACGTTTGTTATTTCCTGAAATGGTGAATGTGTCGCCAACCGAAGGTGTTATGCTTGAACATATCATGCCACAGTTGCAAGAGGTAGGTTTTGACATCTCGCCATTGGGTGGAGGTAGCTTCTCTTTATTAGGAACTCCGATGGGTACAGAAGGAATTGCACCAACCGTGTTGCTTAGTTCTATCTTGGCAGATGCTGTGAGTGGACAAGCAGACGCAGCTGATACCGTAGGACATATCATTGCACTTGCCATGGCACGCAAGGTGGCTTTGCCAGTAGGGCAAGTTCTTAATAATGAGGAGATGTTAGCTATTGTGGAACAACTTTTTGCTTGCTCTTCGCCTGCTATAACGCCTGATGGAGCCGCAGTTTTAACAACTCTCAAACCTGAAAAGATGTTTTGAGAGTGAAAAAAACGCAGAATACATTAAAAAAAGCAAGTTTCATGTATCAAAAATGGTTTTTTTTTAGTGAAAACGGCTTTTTTCAGTAGAAAAAGTTGCAAGTTATGATTTCTTCTTCTTACCTTTGCAAAGAACTTAAGGTGCAAAGATGTGCACAAATGCCATCAAAGTACCTCCTAAAATAGCAAAACAAAATAAAATTTTAATAGTTCCAAATCATTTAGTTATGAAAAAGTTAATGATTGCACTCGCCTTTGTTGGTCTTGCTTCGACCACAACGGCTATGGCTCAGGAATCAGAAGTTCCTGCTAAGAAGTACAGCGTTGCTACTAACTCATTCTGGGCAAATTGGTTTGTAAGTGCTGGTGTATCTGGTACATCTTACTACACTTCTCAGGAAAGTGGTGTGAGCAAATTCCCTATCAGCAATAAGCGTGGTACTATCGGTTTCACTGCTGCTGTAGGTAAGTGGTTTACTCCTTCTATTGGTCTTCGTACAAAGTTCGATTTCCTCAAAGGTAAGCAGGTAAACACTGAAAACAATCACCCTCTTTACACTTCAGTTACTGCACACGAGGATGTAATGTTCAACCTCTCTAACATGTTCTGCGGTTACAACGAAGAACGTGTATGGAATGCAATTCTTTACGCTGGTATTGGTGTAGCTTCAAAGTTGAACGATGGTAAGAATGCTGATATCTACTACACTGCAGGTTGGTTGAACAACTTCCGTGTAAGCAAGCGCGTTCAGCTCTTTGCTGACCTCAGCATTGGTGCAACAGAAGGTTCACTCGATCAGGGTCCTAAGGATAATTGGTCTTCATTCCAGAAGAATAAGCACAGACACTGGGACAAGAACGTACGTCTTGACTTGGGTGTAACTTACAACCTCGGCAAGTGCAATTGGGACAAGGTGCCCGATGTTGAAGGTTTGATGGCTATGAACAAGGAGCAGATGGATGCCCTCAACCAGTCTCTCAAGGAGCAGCAGGATGAGAACGCACGTCTCCGCGAGATGCTCTCTACTACCAAGAATCAGCCTGTTGTTGAAAATACAAACACTAACGGTGTAAGCTCATTCGTTGGTACTTCTTCAAGCGTATTCTTCAACATCAACTCTGATAAGGTTGCAAGCCGCAAGGATCTCGTTAACGTGAAGGAACTTGCTGAGTATGCTAAGGCTAACAATGCTAAGATTGTTGTTACTGGTTATGCTGATAGCAAGACTGGTTCTGTTGCATTCAACCAGAAGCTTTCTGAACGTCGTGCTAACACTGTTGCTAACGAGCTCGTTAAGATGGGTGTTAACCGCGACAACATCATTACTGAAGGTAAGGGTGGTGTGATGAACCTTTCTCCGTTCTCATACAACCGTCGTGCTACTGTAAAGCTTCAGTAATCCATACGCACATTTCTATTTAAAGAAATAAATTTATTGCCAAGCTCTGTTATGGGGCTTGGCTTTTTTTAGTACGCTCGGCATGAGCATTATCTAACGGGTGCAAGTCCCTAGTAAGCCCTAA
>UQPD01000037.1 GCA_900542795.1 uncultured Prevotella sp.
CTACACGCGTAAGATCGTCGGCAGCGTCAGATGTGTATAAGAGACAGCTTTTATTCCCTATCTAATTAAAAATCATGAGAGGATACAAGCAAAATACCAATACATAATAATTAATAATGAATAATCAATTTTTCATTATTCATTATTCATTATCCATTATTCATTATTCATTAACCAAAAGTCCCCATTTCAGCAAAAACCGAAATGGGGACATGTGTTTTGTATGATGTCTTAACCCAGGTACTATACCTTGATTTCAACTTCAACACCACAAGGCAACTCGAGCTTCATCAAAGCGTCAACAGTCTTAGCAGTTGAGCTATAGATGTCGATAAGACGCTTGTAAGTAGACATCTCAAACTGTTCGCGGCTCTTCTTGTTAACGAAAGTAGAGCGGTTAACAGTGATGATGCGCTTGCGTGTGGGAAGGGGAATAGGACCGCTAACAACGGCACCAGTAGCCTTCACGTTCTTTACGATCTTCTCAGCTGACTTTTCAACGAGAGTGTGATCGAAGCTTTTCAGCTTAATACGAATTTTCTGACTCATTTTTGTTTATTATGTTTATTTGAAAATCCTTGTCAGGATGGCGGGATAAGAGTCATTCGTTATCCCGCCCCTGAGCAAAGAAAAAAGTTTTTTTATGAGATGAGGTTAATTACTTAACCAAGTCTACGCGACCCTTAATTTCCTCGAGCACAGCTTTAGCGATGCTTGAAGATACAGGTGCATGGTGATCATACTGCATAGAGCTTGATGCACGACCCGAAGTAATAGTACGGAGAGCTGTTACGTAACCGAACATTTCTGCCAGAGGAACCATAGCCTTAACGATACGAGCACCGCTACGGCTGCTTTCCATACCTTCTACTTGACCACGACGCTTGTTCAAGTCACCGATAACGTCACCCATGTTTTCTTCAGGAGTAACAACTTCGAGCTTCATGATAGGCTCCATCAAAACGGGGCCAGCCTGAGAGCAAGCGTTCTTGTAAGCCTGGAGGGCAGCGATTTCGAATGACAACTGGTCAGAGTCAACGGGGTGGAATGAACCATCGAGCAACTCAACCTTCAAGCTATCCAAGGGGAAGCCACCGAGCACACCACTCTTCATAGCGTTCTCGAAGCCCTTCTGTACTGAAGGAATAAATTCCTTAGGAATGTTACCACCAGTTACCTTGTTGATGAACTGCAAACCACCTTCCTTGAAGTCTTCGTCTACAGGACCAACGTTTACAATGATATCGGCGAACTTACCACGACCACCCGACTGCTTCTTGTAAACCTCGCGGAGGTTAACAGTCTTAGTGATAGCTTCCTTGTAGTTAACCTGGGGCTTACCTTGGTTACATTCTACCTTAAACTCACGCTTCAAACGGTCGATAATGATATCCAAGTGGAGCTCACCCATACCTGAGATTACTGTCTGACCGCTCTGTTCGTCAGTCTTAACAGTAAAGGTAGGATCTTCTTCAGCCAACTTAGCCAAACCTTGTGACAACTTGTCGAGGTCCTTCTGAGTCTTAGGCTCTACTGCGATACCAATAACGGGATCGGGGAAGTCCATTGACTCGAGTACGATAGGAGCATCTTCGTCGCAAAGTGTATCACCAGTGTGAATATCCTTGAAACCTACACCTGCACCAATATCACCAGCTGAGATTACTTCAACAGGGTTTTGGTGGTTAGAGTGCATCTGGAACAAACGAGATACGCGTTCCTTCTTGCGTGAACGAGTGTTGTAGATGTATGAACCAGCTTCAACCTTACCAGAGTAAACGCGGAAGAAAGTCAAACGACCAACGTAGGGGTCAGTTGCAATCTTAAATGCGAGCGCTGAAGTGTGTTCGTCTTCGCTAGGCTTGCGGTCTTCCTCTTCACCAGTTTCGGGGTTAGTACCTACGATGTTAGGAGTATCGAGCGGAGAAGGCAAGAACATACATACGTAGTCGAGCAATGTCTGAACACCCTTGTTCTTGAATGAAGAACCCTGCGTCATAGGAACGATATCCATAGCCAAAGTACCCTTACGGATAGCGGCTACAATTTCCTCTTCAGTGATAGTAGAAGGATCGTCGAAGAACTTCTCCATCAAAGCTTCGTCGCATTCAGCAGCGGTTTCAACCATCTTGTCGTGCCACTCTTGAGCTTCGTCTTGCAATTCAGCGGGGATGTCGTCTACTTCGTATTCAGCACCCATTGTCTCATCGTGCCAGAAGATAGCCTTCATCTTGATAAGGTCAACGATACCCTTGAAGTTTTCTTCAGCACCGATAGGAATTGAGATTACACAGGGGTTAGCGCCAAGAATAGCCTTCATTTGGCGAACCACCTCAAAGAAGTCGGCACCCGAGCGGTCCATCTTGTTAACGTAACCAATACGGGGAACGTTATACTTGTCAGCCTGACGCCATACAGTTTCAGACTGCGGTTCAACACCACCTACAGCACAGTAAGTTGCTACAGCGCCATCGAGCACACGGAGCGAACGTTCAACCTCAGCAGTAAAGTCAACGTGACCCGGAGTATCAATCAAGTTAATCTTGTAAGTTTGATTATTCCAGTGCCAAGAGCAAGTAGTGGCAGCAGAGGTAATAGTGATACCGCGCTCTTGTTCCTGGGCCATCCAGTCCATAGTAGCGCCACCATCGTGAACCTCGCCAATCTTGTGAGTCTTACCTGTGTAGAACAAGATACGCTCAGAAGTTGTAGTCTTACCGGCATCGATGTGCGCCATGATACCGATGTTACGAGTCAAATGTAAATCGTGCTTTGCCATCGTTTAATGTATTCTCAATTTGAAAATTAGAATCTGAAGTGAGCGAATGCGCGGTTAGCCTCAGCCATACGGTGCATATCTTCCTTACGCTTAAAGGCACCACCCTGTTCGTTGAAAGCGTCCATAATCTCAGCCGAGAGTTTGTCAGCCATAGTCTTACCACCACGCTTACGAGCGAAGGCGATCATGTTCTTCATGGCTACTGACTCCTTACGATCGGGACGAATTTCAGTAGGAACCTGGAAAGTAGCACCACCAATGCGGCGGCTCTTAACCTCTACCTGAGGTGTGATTTTGTCGAGGGCAGCCTTCCAAATTTCGAGGGCGCTCTTCTCCTGATCCTTCATCTTCTCGCCAACAATGTTAAGCGCGTTGTAGAAGATTTCGTAAGAGATAGACTTCTTACCATCATACATCAAGTGGTTAACGAACTTCGAAACTTTTACGTCACCAAATACGGGATCGGGAAGGATCACACGCTTCTTAGGTTTTGCTTTTCTCATTTTGAGTAAAAAATTGGTTTATTAGGGCTGCAATTCAGTTCTTCAACTCCCCATTGGGATGTTTACTCAACCGCTGCAAACCAAAAGTGTGAATAAAAAAAAGAATTTACAACTGTATGTGTTGTTGTGTTGTGCAGTTTCGTTTTTTTTTTCGTAGCACACCTATTATAAATAAGCGTGCATACACGCATTCCACTGCAAGGGGAAAGCGTAGTGTTTACTAAAAAGAGCAAATATGCAAATGCGGAATACCGTTTACAAACCACACGTTGGCGAACCAATTTTCAGCATCAACGCATTCAACATTTGCAGATTCTCACATTTGCACATTTGCACATTTCGAACCGAGGTTCAATTACTTCTTAGCAGCCTTGGGGCGCTTAGCACCGTACTTAGAACGGCGCTGTGTACGGTTAGCTACACCTGCAGTATCAAGCGTACCGCGAACGATGTGATAACGCACACCAGGAAGATCCTTTACACGACCACCGCGAACAAGCACGATGCTGTGTTCCTGCAAGTTGTGACCTTCACCAGGGATGTAAGAGTTAACCTCCTTAGAGTTAGTTAAGCGCACACGGGCAACCTTACGCATAGCTGAGTTAGGCTTTTTAGGCGTGGTAGTATACACACGCACACAAACGCCACGACGCTGCGGACATGAATCCAATGCAGGCGACTTACTCTTGTCAGCTGCAACGCTTCTGCCCTTTCTTACTAATTGTTGGATAGTAGGCATTGTTTTATTTTTTTATTGTTATATATTTTGTTTTATTTTTATCGAAGTCATAAGGGTGCAAGTATACACTACACCATTCGGGCTGCAAAGTTAGAAACTTTTCTCGGAACAACCAACAGAAAATCAATCTTTATCAACAACTTTTTTATACAAAACACCGTTTTATAGATTTTTGACTGATTTTTTTGAAAGAAAGGGAGGAGGAGGGAATAAATGAAAGAATAAGGAGAAGGAGAATACATAACGCGGTTTTAAACAAACTAAATTAAAACCAGAAAAAACAATCCTACTAAAAGTCTAAGACAAAGGTTACATGATAACCCGCATCTGCCTTTTCCGCCAACCGCAATGCACAACCTTGCATCGTCATAATTTGTCGAGATAAAGCTAAACCAATGCCCGTCCCTGTGGATTTTGTTGTATAAAATGGAACAAAAATATCCCTACGCACCTCTGGCAAAATAGGTGTTCCATCATTGCTTATGTGCAAAAAAGGTGCTTGCCATGTTATATTTACACGTTTAGCTTGAGCTTCAATGGCATTCTTTATTATATTAACAAACACCTGACGCAAAAGCATTTCGTCAGCCTCAACCGAAACAGTTTCTGGAATTTGAATTTCCCATTTTATAGTAGGGTATAAAGCTTTTAGGTTCAAAATGAATTTTTCTAAGCACACATTTGTTATCACAGGCTCTTGCAGTTGCGTCATTTTTCGATAGCTATCCACAAAAGCCACCAAATTATCAGCTGCCTCATGAATGGCATAAATGCCTTTTTCTAACGAAGTGCCCACAACTTGCGGATGTTCAAGATAGGCTTGACTGATGCTTTGTATCGGTGTACTTACATTCATAATTTCATGCGTAAGCACCCTTGTTAGTTTTTGCCACGACTCCACCTCGTTTTTCGCCACCAACTTACCTATATCTTGCCCAAGGTCGTTCAAAGCTTCTTGCAAAGCCCTTTCGCCATAAAACAATCCATTTACAGGCAAACGAAATGTAAAATCCCTATTCAGAGCTGCCTCTCGCATCAAATGAGCACGCGTCCTTAGTTTATTTTGATGATGGAAAAAAGCAATCAAACCTCCCACAAGTACCACAACATGAATAAAAACAACTATCATCATCGGCCCAACTTTTTATAAAGTCTTTGACGTGAGATTTCAAGTAATTCAGCAGCTTTGCTAATATTACCATGACACTTATCAACCACCTTACGCACATGCTCCTCTTCCATTTTTTCTAAAGAAACAACTTCCGCATTCACGTCAATAGCATCCTTCAACACACGGATAAGTTCATGATTATCCCAAGGTTTAGTCACAAAATCTACTGCCCCACTTTTCAACCCTTTCACCGCAAGTTTCACATCTGCATAAGCTGTCATCAACACAATGGGTACATTAGGATGTCTGCGATGAATTGCCTGAACCCACAACAACCCCTCTTGTCCATTATTTACCCCTAATGAAAAATTCATATCAAGCAGAATAACATCTATATGCTCTTGCTCCAAAGTAGCTAATATTTTATCGGGCTTCGTAAGGGTTAATATACGTTCAAACACACCCTCCAAACAGATTTCTAAAGTTGTAAAAATCGATTCATTGTCATCTACAACCAAAACATTTCCATATTTAGCCATTATCTATTGTTTTAAAGTTATCCTATAAAAAATACACGAATAAGTTTTGCAAAGTTACCTTTTCTCATACAAAATGCAAGCACATATAAACTTTTTTTATTACTCGTTTATGTCCCTTTCACACCCAACAAAACATGAGTTTTCATTATTATGTGTATTATTTTAATACAGACAATTGTATTGTTTTAATACAATCGTACGAGGAGAACTAGGAATGCCTTGGTTTAACCACTTACTTGATTATACCTTTGTAGCAACAAAAAAAGACAAGTCTATGAAAGGATTAACTCACATATTGTTCTGTCTATCATTTGTCACGGCAAATGCACAACGCCCTTGGACTGCCAACCAATGTATGCAATATGCCGTCACACACAACCATGAGGTGCGCTTACAACATATAACCCTCGACAACTATCAAACAGAAAAACTACGACAAACAACCGCCTTTCTTCCGACTGCCGAAACCAACATCGGTGGACAATATAACTTTGGTAGAGCCATTGACCCCGAGACCAACACATACACAAATGTCAGCACGTTCTACAACTCCTATAATATATCTGCAAGTATTCCTGTTTTTGATGGTTTTCAAAGATACAACAATCTGCGTGCAGCAAGGGCTGATGTTTTGATGGGCAAGAGTCAACTATTAGCACTGAAGGATGCCACAGCCCAAAAGGTTTTACAAACCTATTTACAATTACTCTATTACAAAGGTTGCATTGACATTGCCATACAAAAAAGAGCTGAAAGCGAAATGTTACTAAAACAAACCCAACTGATGGTGGAGGTAGGACAGAAGGGCGAGGCAGACGTGGCACAAATACAAGCCACTTTCGCAGCCGACGATTATGAAGTTACCCATCAACAAGGACTTTATGCCCAAACGCTGCTAACGATGAAACAACAGATGAACTATCCCATTAACGAACCGTTAGAAATTACAGCCCACGACGAAACGCTACAAGATGCAGCTCTTGTAAATCAATCAGAAATCTTAGCAGAAGCCAAACGCAATAATCCCGAAATTAAACAAGCTGAATATGGTTTAAAATCAGCCCAATACGCTTACCGTTCAAGCAAAGGAGCCCTATTCCCCACCCTATCTATAGGTGTGGGAGCCTCAACCACATATTACAAACAGCAAAACCTCCCTCACACATCAAGTTTCGGTAAGCAGTTTCGCAACAATGCTGGTGAGTTTGTCTATGCCACACTCTCCATACCTCTATTCAACCGTTTAAACACACTAACAAATATGCGACGTCAACGCAACAATGTAAAACGAGCTGAAGAAGAGTTAGCATACCGAAACAATGAGTTGCAAAGACTCATTCAAGAAACTATTGTAGACCAAGAGAGTAGCAGAAAAGAAACTAAAAAGATGCAAGCGAAGGTAGAGGCTGACAGCATTGCAGCACAACTCACCATACATAAATATAAAGAAGGGCTTGCCACGTCTATCGATGTACAAACGCAATCCGTTACACTACTCCAAAGCAAAGCACAGCTGCTTCAATGCGAACTCACCTATATTTATAAAACCAGAATTCTCAATTTTTATAAAGGAATACCCTTATGGACAGAATAATCGAAAAGAAACGCGGTTTGCAAAAGAAGCACATCCCCTACATAGCAGCGGGCATCTTTGCGCTAATTGTAATTTTGTGGATTATTTGGGGCAATCACCAGAGCACCATGCGTGTTGAAAAGAAAGACTTAACAATCAGCACCGTCACACAAGGTGAGTTTAAGGACTATGTACGTTTAAACGGCACGGTCATCCCCATTCAGGTTGTACACATTTCGTCCGAGGAGGGAGGTATTGTTGTGGAAAAGGTGGCAGAAGAAGGACAAAGCGTAAAGAAAGGCGATGTTATTATCCGCTTATCGAACAATGACCTCGACCTTCAAATTCTCAACTCCGAAGCTGAATTAGCTGAAAAACAAAATTTGTTGCGCAACACACAAGTTACCATGCAGCAAAACAAACTCAGCAACGAAACCGAACAAGCTTCTCTCAACATGGATGTAGAACGCAAGCACCGTGCTTACGAGCAAAACGAGCGACTTTATAAAGAAAAACTCATTTCAAAAGAACAATTCATACAAGCCAAAGAAGACTACGAACTTGCCAAAAAGAAACAAAAGCTCATTGGTGAACGACTCAAAAAAGATGCACAATACCGCAGCATACAGATGGAACAGATGGAGGATAATTTGGCAAACATGCACCGCAATGTGGTGATGGTTCGCAACCGAAAAGGTAAATTAGAGGTGCGTTCATCCATCAACGGCGAACTTGGCATGTTGGATGTTGAACTCGGACAAAGCATTACCGCAGGACAATCCATTGGACTGGTCAACGACTTGAGCAACTTTAAGATTGAGGCTCAAATTGATGAACACTACATCGACCGCATTAAGGTGGGACTTTCTGCTACTTTGGAACAAAATGGCAAAACTTACCAACTGCGAGTACGCAAGGTGTATCCTGAGGTACGAGAAGGTAAATTTCGCACAGATTTGATTTTCGAAAAGGAACGCCCGGTCAACATTCGACCTGGTCAAACATTCTATCTAAACATAGAACTCGGACAACCTCAACAAGCCACACTTTTGCCTCGTGGCACTTTTTTCCAAACCACAGGAGGGAACTGGGTGTTTGTACTTGATAAAAGTGGCAAAAAAGCCTACCGCCGAAACATACGCATTGGCAGACAAAATCCGCTGTTCTATGAAATTGAGGAAGGACTCGAACCTGGCGAAAAGGTCATAACAAGTGGCTACGAGTCCTTTAAAGACAATGAAATACTTGAATTTTAGAAACTATTTTTGAAGTCGTCTAAACTTTTCTGAAGTTCAAGATTTGCCTTTATTTTTGAAGCGATTTTTGGCTTTGAAGAGGGAGTGTAGCGAGCTACACGACCGATGAAAGGTCAAAAAGCGGTCAAAAAGAAAGGTGAAGATTGAATTTAGAAGAAATAAAAGTTTAAAATCAATCTTCGTCAGAAAAGTTTAGACGACTTCTTTATACGATACAATATGATTAAGCTTGAAAACATAACTAAAGTTTTCCGCACAGAGAATGTGGAAACAATAGCACTGAATGGTGTAAGTCTTGAAGTAAAAGATGGCGAGTTTGTTGCTATTATGGGTCCTTCGGGTTGTGGAAAGTCTACCCTACTTAGCATTCTTGGACTCCTCGACAATCCCGATTCGGGTAGCTACTATTTGGCTGGCGATGAGGTAGGACATCTCAAAGAAAAAGAACGTACCCAATATCGCAAGGGACGCATCGGTTTTGTGTTCCAAAGTTTCAATCTTATTGACGAACTAACCGTGGAGGAAAACATTGACCTCCAACTCAAATATCTCAAAATGCCCAAAGCAGAACGCAAGCAACGTGTTTTGGACATTCTGCGAAAAGTAAACCTCTCGCAACGTGCAGTCCATTACCCCCAACAACTCTCAGGTGGTCAGCAACAACGCGTAGCTATTGCACGTGCAGTAGTGGGCAAACCTAAGTTAATTCTCGCTGACGAACCAACAGGTAATCTCGACTCAAAGAATGGACTTGAGGTTATGGAATTACTTTCGCAACTCAATGCCGAAGGCACCACCATTGTCATGGTAACCCATAGCCAACACGATGCTGCATACGCATCGCGTATCATCAATCTCTACGATGGACAAGTTGTTGAGAAATCCATCTTGTAAGTAGGTGTTCATAAATTGTTGTATAATAATCTACAAAGCAATGAAAAGTATACGCTATATTTTCCGCCGCTACAAGTTGGCATTCTCGCTCAACCTCTTAGGACTTGTATTGGCATTAGCAGGTTGCTATGTGCTGCTAACGCAAATCCACTTTATCGACAGCTATAACCAGGACATCAAAGGTCACGAAAACATATACCGCCTTTATTGCAATGGCGTTTTTAATAACGACTGGTCAACCAACTTTTCACGTCCCTATCTTGAAAAGTTTAAAGCATGTCCGCAAGTTGAAAGCGTGGGTTTCTTGCGCGATTACGATGATTTACAGTTAGACAAAGACGGAAGCATTATCAACACCGAGGCATACCTCTGCAACGACGACCTGTTGTCAACCGTAAATGCTGAACTCCTATGCGGAAGTTTTTTCAGTCCCAATGCAAATAATGGGGTCTTAATTCCAGCCTCACTGTCTGAGAAATACTTTGGCACAACCCTATCTGTTGGCAAAGCGTTAAAACTATCGAGTGGCAAAATACTCAACGTTGAAGGTGTTTATCGCGATTTTCCAAGTAACTCGGTTATAGCAAATGCCGTTTACTTAAATATGGGGGATGAAAATATCAACGAGCTTTCCAACTGGAACTACAAAGCTTTTGTACGTCTTACCCCTGGCACACAAGTAAATTCTTTCGAAAAAACGCTGAAAAAGCAAATGAAAGAGTTGCTGAGCGAACAATATCAGGACCTTCCCCCAGAGTACGCCCAATATGCCGATGAAATTCAGAAAAAAGTCAATGAGACTCTTAAAAGAATAAGCATCACAGCCATGCCCCTGTCTCAAACCTATTTACAGGGTCACGACCCCGAAACCGACAAAGGCAACTTCACTACGCTCTATATATTACGTATGGCTGTTCTGTTGCTAATTTTGATGGCTCTAATCAACTTCACAAACTTCTCCACAGCTCTCTCTCCCATCCGCATGCGTAGCATTAACACCCGTAAAGTTATGGGCGAGAGCACACGTTCCTTGCGCATGACACTTGTGGGCGAAGGTATTGCTATGGGGCTTACTGCCTTTGCACTTGCCATGTGCATGGTATACTGCTTAGGGTTGTGGAAATTTGCAGGACAATACACATTAGGCTCCATCAAGTTACAAGCCAATCTTATTCTTGTGCTTTACACTGCTCTGCTGAGTGTTGCCATTGGCATCTTAGGTACACTTTATAGTGCCTATTATGTCACTTCGTTTCAACCTGCATGGGTGCTCAAGGGCAACTTCGGTTTGTCGGTACATGGCAGATTGTTGCGACAAATACTCATAGGAGTGCAGTTTGTGCTTTCGTTCACCTTGGTTCTTTTTGTTAGCATCACCTATTGTCAGAGTAGATTTATCAATCAATCTGACTATGGGTATGCCAAAGACAATCTACTCTTTGGAGATGTGGGTTACATGCCTAAAGAACAGAAAGAAGCTTTACGCAGTGAACTTGAAAAAATTGTGGGTGTGGAATCTGTGGGGTATTCAGGTTTCAAATTGGGTTTATACGATAATTGCATGACGTGGGAGCGTGGCAAGGACGACAAAACGTATTACATGAAAGTGATTCCTGTTGATTGGAAAATGTTGCGCACCTGTGGTATAAAAATTGTTGAAGGGCGCGACTTTAAGGAATGTGATGGGGATGTATACATTATCAACGAAAACATGAAGAAGCGCTACCCCGAAATTGAAATGGATAAGCCATTATTAGAAAACGACCTGACCGTTGTGGGCGTCTGCCAAAACTTCCGTGCATTTTCTACGCGAATCGACAACAACCACACACCCGTTACGTTTGTTATTTTTGGCAAGCAATATGCCGATTGGGGTGCCCCGACACAGTTTATTTACATCCGCATCAGCTCACACTCGGACAAACAAGATATTCGCAAGAAAGTAAATAATGTATTGCAATCCTTTGCCAAGGATACCACTCCTCCTGAATTAAAATTTATGAGCGAGTGTATGGAAGAGGCATACCACGATGAGCTTCGCTTTATCCGTCAGATTGAGGCAAGTACACTACTTTTGCTTGCTATAGCCATTATCGGTGTTTTTTGTCTCACTATGTTTGAAACGGAGTATCGTCGCAAAGAAATTGCCATTCGCAAGGTTATGGGCAGTAGCATCGTTGAAGTTCTTTTGCTTTTTATCAAGCGCTACACCCTGCCCTTGGTTGTGTCGTTTCTGGTTGCAGCTCCCTTGGGTTATTACCTTTGTGAGCAATGGTTACAAAACTTTGCCGAGCGCACAGTGATTCATTTGTGGATATTCCCCTTCACTTTCATCATCGTTAGTTTAATTGTCGTCCTCACCGTTATCATTCAAAGTTGGCGCGTGGCAACCATGAACCCCATTGATTGCATTAAAACGGAATGAGCACGAGGGGGAGTAGGTATCCCCCCTAAATTCCACAACTCTATCATAAAACATATAAACACCAACAATCACATGAATCCACTTTACACAACCTTAGTATGCTCGGTGTGCTGCATGAATGTAATGGCACAAAGCATCAATAACATAACAGGACGTGTGCAAGATGCTACAGGAGCACCTTTGCACAAAGTTGATGTTTACCTATTTACCACTAAAGACACCGTATTGATAGGTCAAACACAATCTGACGTCAATGGCAACTTTTCATTAAAGAACGAAACAAAACTCGATGCCTTTTTGCTTGCCCAGTGCGAAGGTTACTTACCAGTTACACAAAAGGTAGATAAAGAGGTGATAGGCATTACATTATATAAGGACATCACCAACTCTTTAGGCGAAGCCGTGGTTAGCGTCACCAAGAAATCAACGTTAAAGCACGAAACAGACCGCTTTATATTTACTCCAAAAGGCTTAGACCTTGAAGAGCCAAGCGTATATGAAGTGCTAAAACATGTACCTCTGCTCAGCACAACATCCAATAGTGTAAACATTATGGGATTGGGGACGTCAACCATCTACATCAACGGACGAAAACCTATTGAAATAGGCGATGCTTTAATGGAAAAATTGCGTAGCTATAGTCCTGAACAAATCTCTAAAATCGAAATTATCACAACTCCTGGTGCTGCTCATAGTGCAGCAATCAAGGGTGGCATTGTAAACATTGTTATTAAGCAAAACAATGTAGGATGGGCTGGAAGTTCGTATACGACAGTTGAATATAAGAATCAATTTGACGTAAACGAAAACATAAACTTGCGCTATGGTAAAAACAAGTTTAATGCTTCTGTTTACCTAAATGGCTCCTTTAGCAAATTAAAGTTCGAAGGTGTTGATGACTATAATTACATAGCCCTTAACAAACATGTTGTTAACCAACTTTATAATAAAGGACGCTCGGCAGGATTAGGCGGTAGTTTCGACTTGTCGTATACTTTCTCACCATCGCATATTATGGGCGTGTCAGGAAGCTTGACATCAAATTATGTCAATGCAAATTATAGAACAGCTACCGAAACCACACATCACGAAGACTCGGTAAGATTATCGCGCACGGATAAACACTATAACTATCCGTTTGACCAGAAACCTTTTTACGGAGTCTTAGCATACTATACGTGGAATACAGACACAAAAGGTAGCCAATTCAGTATCGATGTAGACCATTCTAACAACAGCTCAAAGAAGGATCTTAGCACTTCGTTTTCCGATCTCAATGCAGAAAGTGCCATTTACACCCCTTATCACATTTATAGTGAAAACAAAAACAGCGAAGCACGCGGAACCAATGCGAAAGCCACTTATAAGTGGGTGTTTAGTCAAGGCAACAACATGAATTTGGGTTTTGAAACGAATGCAAGCAAAGTAACCAATACTTATGGACGTAACGATGTGTTGAAAGACACAACAAACACTTTTTCTCCTGTTTATAATGGTTCATTTAAATATAAGGAGAATGTGCAAGCCCTTTTTGTTAGTTACCAACATCAATGGTCAAAGGTTGTATCTACTAAAGTGGGCATTCGTGGAGAATATGCTTGCAGAAAAGGTACACAAACTGCTACAGGAGACCATTTTACGCATCATGAGTTAGACTGGTTCCCTTCTGCAAACTTAGAATTCAACTTGGTAGAGAACAAGCATAGTTTGTCATTGGGTTACTCTCGAAATATACGTCGTCCGTTCCTACCCGACTTAGATCCGTTTATACAACGAAAGAGTGAAACAACTTATTCGGTTGGTAATCCGCATCTAAAGCCTGATTATATCAATCATTTTTCAACTTACTACGTGCTGCATAATGACTACATATTTAACTTGAGTCTGCTATACTGCAAAGATGGCTCTACTGAGTATACCTATCAAGATGGTAAAGGCAACACGGTTTCTTCAAGAATCAATGTAGACACTTATTACTCAGCATCTCTGAGTTTTGAGGTAAACAAGATGCTTTTTGATGGCATTTGGAGAATCTCAGCAAACGTAAGTGGTAGCTACACCCAAAAAAAATTGGGAAAAAAGAATGTGGATGGTACTAATTTTGACTATTCTGACTTTTCGGGAGACCTTACGTTGAGTTCTACCGTTAGATTGTCGAGACGCAGACATTGGAATGCAGAAATCTTTGCTTATGGTGCAACAGGTTATACAATGACAACCAAAACAATTAAGCCCTATTACTTTGTATATGCTACCCTAACAAAGACATTTAAGTTTGGCGGTATGTTGCAAATTAAGGCTAAAAATTTGCTTTATTCAAAATCACACAACAGATGGTCATACCTTACGGATTTCTACGCCTTTAAGTCTTACGACATTACCACACAACGCTCCATTTCCGTAGGGTTTTCTATTCCTTTTGGAAAGAGCAATGTGCGTGGCGCGAATTACAAGAATAGTAATAAATTACAAATGCGATTGCAATAATAGCATCACATGAAAAAGCCCTTGAAAGGCGACAACACCCCTTGTCACCTTCCAATGGCTTACATATAATAATAAGTAAGTATTCAATATTGCAGAGTTTTTCCCATTTCATATTGCCTTGCCGCATTCTTTTGCCCCTACAGATAGGGTGTTCAAAATCCACGTTTTTCTAAACAGTTGTTTTGCTACAAGCACTATATTGTTTACTTTTGTTACAAAAAAATAGCACAATGAAGTATAAAAAGTTTTACATAGCAGCAACACTATTTGCTTCACTCTTGTTAGTAACTATTGTTTTTCTGAAAAAGAAGAACGAAGATGTTGAAATGTCTCCCTCTTTTTTTAATGCTATTCGGTATATAGAATCAAATTCGCATGAAACGGTTACACATTTAGAGGCTTTAGCTGCCGACACCCTAAAAATGAACGAGGCAGAAAAATGCTCTATGCTATGTATTTGACTTATGCTTTTGATAAAAAAGGTATTGGCAAGATTTCATTGAAGGAAACAGAGCGTTTTATTGAATATTACTCTTAGATACAAATATAAACTTTTATACCCCCCTATCAATGTAAAGCTATTTTTAAAAAAAGGTCATAAAGGTTTATCTATTACAATCTTCGTTTTTTAGACCTTTGTGTCGAAAATATCTAACAACAATCACATGAATCCACTTTACACAACCTTAGTATGCTCGGTGTGCTGCATGAATGTAATGGCACAAAGCATCAATAACATAACAGGACGTGTGCAAGATGCTACAGGAGCACCTTTGCACAAAGTTGATGTTTACCTATTTACCACTAAAGACACCGTATTGATAGGTCAAACACAATCTGACGTCAATGGCAACTTTTCATTAAAGAACGAAACAAAACTCGATGCCTTTTTGCTTGCCCAGTGCGAAGGTTACTTACCAGTTACACAAAAGGTAGATAAAGAGGTGATAGGCATTACATTATATAAGGACATCACCAACTCTTTAGGCGAAGCCGTGGTTAGCGTCACCAAGAAATCAACGTTAAAGCACGAAACCGATCGTTTTATATTTACTCCAAGAGGCATTGACCTTGAAGTGCCTACAGCCTACGATGTTCTCAAACATGTTCCTTTGCTCAATGTGGATGGTGGTTCATTTAGTGTGATGGGCAAAGGTGCATCTACCATCTACATTAACGGACGCAAGCCCATTGAACAAGATGCTGCATTATTAGAAAAACTACGCAGTATTAACCCCGAACAGATTGCCAAAATCGAAATTATCACCTCGCCTGGTGCCTCAAAGAAAGCCTCAACCAAAGGTGCCATTATCAACATTATCATCAAGCGCAATGATGTGGGTTGGGCGGGTAGTTCAAACACTGAGTTAAGTTATAAGAATAAATGGTCTGAAAGCGAGAACCTAAGTTTGCGTTATGGTAAAAACAAATTTAACGCCTCAATTTACTTAAACGTTTCTAACAAACAATGGAAGTATAAAGCCATCGAAAACTTCGACTATTTAACATTGGGCAAAAGCGTGCACAACGAATATAACAATGGTGGACGCTCTAATGCTTTGGGCGGAAGTGTTGACCTCTCATACGACTTTTATGCCTCGCACAAAATTGGTCTTTCTGGAAGTTTAAGTGCAGACTATAGCAAAGCGAACTACGGCATTTCAACAGAAACGACTCTGAATGATTTGCCCACCACCTTATCGCGTACCGACAGAAAGCAAAAAATGCCTTTCAACAAAAAGCCCGACTATGGTGTATTAGGCTATTACACATGGACTACCGACAAGAAAGGCAGCATGCTCAACATCGACATTGACCACTCTGTCTACACCATGAAGAGAACGGCAAACTACGCATTCTCTAAATTAACAGAAGCCAACTTTGTGCCTTATAGCGTCTACCAAGAAAACCGACACAATGACGCACAAAGCACCAATGCAAAAGCGAATTACAATTGGAACATCAACGATAACAACGCATTTGAAACGGGCTACGAACTGAATGCCAGCAAAATGACGAATCGTTACAAACGCGAAAACAACATTGTTGATCCCACAGAACCGTTCACACCTGCCTACGATGGAGCATTCAGCTACAAAGAAAATGTGCAATCGCTATTTGCCAGCTACAAAAGCACTTGGTCGGACGTGGTGTCTTCAATCATCGGTTTGCGTGCAGAATATGCTTATCGCAAGGGGATGCAGACGTCAGAGAACGTAAACTTTAAGCACCACGAATTAGATTGGTTTCCCTCTGCCAGCTTCGATTTTGAATTTGTTGAAGATAAGCACGACCTTACCTTAGAGTATTCGCGAACTGTACGTCGTCCGTTTATGACAACGCTCGACCCATTTCGTTATTGGAACAGCGAAACAAGCTACACCACGGGTAATCCTAATTTAAAGCCTTACTTCATAGACAATGTTGATATTTACTACACGTTGTTCGATGACTACATCTTCAACTTTAATTTTATGCACAGCAAAAATGCTGATGCGCAATACGCTTACCAAGATGGTGCAGGACACACGCTCTCAACCTACGACAATTTTGGCAAAACATTTGACTACACACTAAGTTTTGAACTAAACAAATCGCTCTTCAACGGAGTGTGGAGAATTAAGTCTAGCATTTCGGGATGGTACACAAAAGACATAACCCAAAAGACCAATGCCGACGGCACGTCATTCGACAAGTCTTACTTCGCAGGTGACATTTCATTCATCTCCACCGTGCGTCTGTCAAAACGCAAACGTTGGAATGCGGAGGTTTATGCAAACGGTTCAACAGCCGGCAAGGGGATAGGCAAAGACTGGGCTGCTTCTTATCACGTGTCTGGTTCACTAACCAAGATATTCGATTTTGGAGGTGTATTACAGTTCACCGCTGTCAACTTATTCGGTTCTGATTTGCACGAACGTTGGTCATACCGAACAGACTACTACGCAGTGAATAGCCGAAACATTACCAACAATCGCCTCCTCATGGTTAGCTTCTCTGTTCCCTTTGGCAAAAGCCGAATCCGCGGTGCCGCCTATAAAAATAGTAATAAGCTAAATAGCAAGGTAAAGTCTTAAGTATTAAGTGTTAAGTATTAAGTATTACATACTATTGCAGAAGCCAATCAGAAGCCCCATGCAATAGTTTGTAATACTTAACACTTAATACTTAATACTTAATACTTAACACTTAATACTTAATACTTATCTTTTGTCATTCCATTAAGTATTACATACTATTGCATGGGACTTCTGATTGGCTTCTGCAATAGCTGTCTCTTATACACATCTGACGC
>UQPD01000038.1 GCA_900542795.1 uncultured Prevotella sp.
AACGGCTGTTCGCCTAGGCCCAATTGCACACCTACGGCGTGCGAAGTGCATCGGGGACATATCCAATAACCAGGCATGAGAATGAGAGGGGACAAGTTCCTTCTCTCTCATACCTGGCTACCATATATCACCCCGAATGGGGTGAGGCTGGCGCATGATATTTCCTGATAAAACTATCAAAACTCATACAGAAAAATATTGCGGATTTTGAACAGCCTAACTGTAGGAACTAAACAACACAACAATTCAATACAAACTAATTTTGAATACCTACTTATCAAATTCTGCGGAAGTTTTTTTGAACATTACTTATATATATAAGGTGTCTCCCTACGTAACTACATAAAAAAAGGAGCTACAAAAAACGATGTCGTTTTGCAACTCCTCAGCATCAAGTTCCTATATTATAGTCAATGCTGAATTACATAACCGATATTATAGCAACTTCTTTGCCTTATGCTTGTGCATGAGATTTAGTGAACCTCAATGGCACGAGCCACTTTAGCTTCTTCCTTGTTAACCTTGGGCAACTCAATGTGGAGAATACCGTGTTTAACTTCGGCGTTGATTTGTGTTTTATCTACGTCATCGGGAAGAACAAGGGTTTGTTCGTATTTTGCATAAGCAAACTCGCGACGCAAATACTTTTTATCTTTTTCTTCGCTCTTATCCTTCTTTTCCATGTTGATAACCAAATCACCATTTTGGTCGAGATGGATATTGAAGTCATCCTTAGTCATGCCAGGAGCAGCAACCTCTACGTGGTAGTGTTTGTCGTCCTCAGCTACATTGATTGAAGGAGCGGTAGCATTGACGCGGGGCATATAATTGTTATCGAAGAAGTCATTAAATACATTGGGTAACCATTCTTGTGAATAACGTGCTGTCATGATGTTTTATATTTTAATTGTTATTGTAATGTTAGGGTGTCCGCTGCGTTGCTCTTCGCAACCGCGAACACCCGACATTACGCAAAGCACGTGCCAATGCCTTTCCTACCTATCTGCTGACATTCTGGCTTGCCTTTTTGGCACTTTTGGCGAAAAGTTGACAGCACCCCAAAGCTATTATTTAAAGAGTCCGAACAACATGGCATCAATTTCATCCGTAATACGTCTGAATGCTTCAATGTCGGATTCAAACTTTTGCGTGTCGCCATCCACTATTATCAGATTGCCTTTATAGCCTTTAATCCACTCCTCGTATCTGTCGTTCAAGCCCTTTAGATAATCGATGCGAATGGTTTGCTCACATTCACGACCACGCTTGCCAATCTGATTGATAAGATTAGGCACTGTTGAGCGAATATAAATCATCAAGTCGGGCAATTCAACAAGCGTCATCATCGTGTCGAATAAATCAGAATAGTTATTGAAATCGCGATCGGACATGTATCCCTGTCCATGTAGATTAGGCGCAAAGATGCAAGCATCCTCAAAAATGGTGCGGTCCTGAATGATGTCCTTGTCACTTTGGCTAATTTCTACCACCTCTTTAAAACGCTTGTTAAGGAAGTAAATTTGCAGATTAAACGACCATCGCGACATATCGTGATAGAAATCGTCAAGATAAGGATTATGTTCTACGGGTTCAAAACGAGGGGACCAGTTATATCGTTTTGCCAACATCTTTGTCAGCGTGGTCTTGCCACTGCCAATGTTTCCGGCTACAGCTATATGCATTGTTGTTGTTATTTAGTATGAGTAAGATTGATGGGAAAAATTGAGTCTATCTGATTGGTAATAAATTGGAAGTCCTCAGGACGCGTCTTATAATCGAGTTTGTCCACATCAATAGTGAGCACTTTTCCTTTGTATTTATTCAGAATAAAGTCCTCGTATCTATCGTTCAACCCCTGTAGATACTCAATGGGGATTTTCTGTTCGCAAGCACGTCCACGTTTTTGAATATTCTCTACGAGATGAGGAACAGAAGCTCTGAGATAAATCATGAGGTCAGGCTGTTTTACCTTCTCTACCATAATCTCATAAAGCTCCATATACGTTTCAAAGTCACGATCGCTCAAGTAACCTTGCTCATAATTGTTTGCCGTGAACACGAACACACCTTCATGAAGGGTTCGATCTTGAATTACGATATTCTTTGATTTTGAAAATTCAAGAACATCCTTGAAGCGTTCCTTCAAAAAAAACACTTCCATGGCAAACGCCCATCTTTGTAAGTTTTTATAGTAGTCCTCCATATAAGGATTGTCTACTACTGCCTCATACCGAGGTTCCCATTGGTAATGCTCAGCAAGCATCTCCGTCAGTGTTGTCTTACCGCAACCAATATTTCCAGCTATTCCTATATACACTTGTTGAATTTTGAATTAAATATGTTCTAAACTTATTTCGTACCGCTAAGGAAATACAAGCCCTTTTCAAAAAAGCACGAATTACTTTGAAGTCTTCAGTTCCTCGAGCATATTTTGGCAAGCATCTTCAAGCAACTCTATAACCAGCTCAAAGTCGCGGTCGGTGCCATAATAGGGATCGGGGATGGTGTCGTAAGCAGGATGATGCTGCAGATAGTCTGCCATCTTTACCACCATCCCTGTGTCCACACCCTCTGCAGACGCCATACGCAACAGTTTATCGTAATTACGATTGTCCATTGCCACAATAAGATTAAACTTGTGAAAGTCCTCAGGAACAATAGGACGCGAATGGTGCGTAAGCTCGTAGCCATGTTTACGTGCATGGGCTCGCATGCGACTGTCAGGAAGTTCGCCTTGATGATAGTCTATTATACCCGCTGAATCTACACTGTAATGATTCTTTAAATCGGGCTGTGCATGCGCTAAAGTGCGAAATATCTCTTCTGCCGTACACGAACGACAGATGTTTCCGAGACATATAAAAAGTATTTTCATTTTTTGAAACTATACGATATAACACAAAAATATAGAGCATACAGGCTAAGAAGCCTGATATGCCCTACATTCTATCGAGAATGTGGGTGGTTCTAAAAATTCTGATTTTAATATTCTAAAATTCTGATTAGTTGCTTTGCACCCTCTCGCATGTGTCTTTTCGTCAGTTCGCTCAGTCACATAGCCCGCTATGCTCCTTCGTTCACTAACAAAAATACACACACGATAGGGCACAAATCAACTTATCAGAATTATTAGAACCACCCTATCTGAAATGTTTATCAAAGAATCACCTTAAAGGTCTTTTTGCCAATCTTTACAACGTAAACACCATGGGGCTGTGCTCCCATATTAGCACTGAGTTGCTGACAATCGTTGTGGGCTACGGCTGTAGCAACCGTGCTACCACCCAAGTCGTAAACACGCATTTGGGTGCCTGCAGAAATTTGTCCGTGGCAAGTTACAGTTTGTGCCTCAGCCTTTACACTCCAATTTGCATCGCTTGTATAAGTAGGACGAATACCTACGTTGTCATCCTTGAACGAACCTACGAAGCGGATGGTGTGAGTGTATGTACCACTTGTGGGGCAGTAATACTTACTGAGTGTGCGAGTGCCCTGTCCGCAACTACCATTACCCAAACCCTTTTGGTAGTAGTCGAGGTGCAGATAATTGTACTTGCTATCGGGCTTTACTTCCCAGCGGTGTCTTGTAGCTGCCATACTGATGTCGTCTGAACGAAGCACTGAGAAGTTTACTTGTCCCTCAGTTTCCATGCGAAGCGAGAAACCAGCAACTGTGTCAGTAAGCGTAAGGTCGCGCAAATCCTGACGATTACCACACGACTGAGCACGCGGTGTTGTTCCGTAGAAGTCGAGCACGGTGCTGCTGTAACGACCTAAGAGGGCTGCCGACTTGCGGTCAACATAGTTTTCCCAAGGACCACACGCATAATATTCTACCTGCGAAAGTGATGCGGGCAAACGCAACTTGTTACCAATGCGACGCAAGTTATCAACATTATGTGGTGTATACTGACACTTCATGTCCATTACGCCACCAGGATAAATGGTGTAGTCGTAACGCACATCGCAATAAGAACCCTTAGCCGTATAACCAAAGGTAACATTGCCATTGGCATTTTCTTTCACCTTGGTAATGTTGGTGTAGCTTGAAATGCCATTTGAGAAAGAGAGGCTGTTACCTCCTGACTCGTCATTCTCTACCCAACGGAAATTGTCGTAAGTGGGAGCATCAGTAAGGCCCGACACTAAGGTGTAATCGCCATACTTCCACTGACGCATACGACCGTTGCTACCATCAACTGTTACTAAGAGGTTGCCACTCTTAATTTCATAGTGCTTATATGAGTTTTGCGTAACACTTACTTTGTCTTCTGATGCAGGAACTGCAGCAAGGATAGCATCGCGATCTTGCAACACATACTGCTGTTCGGCTACGGGATAACCGGCTTCAGCATACAATGTAGCATTCTTTTCGACTACCTTCACATTGAGCAAGTATTCATTGCCATCTTCTGTAACCTTCGTAGTGAAAGGAACTACAATGCTCTTAGATGCAGCAAAAGGTGCAGCGCTCGGTGCACTCATTTTGCCTGTTTCAATTTCTTCGCCATTCTTTAAAACGCTCCATACCAAGTCGTAGCGATCGAGATTAACAAAACTATTGAAGTTGGTGATGGTGAACTGCTTTTGACGCTTTCTGTATGCCGAGAAGTAAATGGGGCTATAAACAGCCTTCACTTCTGCCAACTTGGGAGTCCAAGCACGTTCAGCAGGAATAAGACCATTGTTAACGAAGTTGCCCTGAGTAGGACCACCAAAGTCGTAACCAGCGTAATACTTAGGAGCACCATTCTGCGTCATTTTGCCCGACTTAATTTCGTCTGCCTTATAAATGCTCTGGTCTACCCAGTCCCAAATACAACCACCAATACCATAGGTTGACGAAACAATGGCATTCCAATATTCTTGCATATTACCATTGGCATTACCCATTGAGTGTGCATACTCGCACATAAAGTAGGGCTTGCCAGCGTTGTTCGATTTTGACTTAACTGCATCTACATTGGGATACATCACACTGTAGAGGTCGGTGTAGCTTGCCCCGCCACGAGTAGCTCCTTCGTAGTGAACAGGACGACTTGGGTCGAGTTCCTTCAACAAATCGTAGGTTGCCTGCAAGTTATCGCCTACACCACTTTCGTTACCCAAACTCCAGAAGATGATGCTGGGGAAGTTGCGGTCGCGTACTGCCATACGCTTGGTGCGATCAATAAACTGCGGACGCCATGACTCTTCCTTCATAATGTTGTTAGCACCATAGAACCAGTTGTAGTGGCACTCCACATCTGCCTCGTCCATCACATAAAGTCCGTAATAGTCGAACATAGCGTACATCTTAGCCTGACGGGGATAGTGACTGGTACGTACGGTGTTGATGTTGGCTTGCTTCATCATGGTAATGTCACGCAACATGGTAGCAATGTCCATTGTACGACCATGCACGGGATGCGTATCTTGCGTATTTACACCACGGAAGAGCACACGCTGACCATTGATGAGCACGCGCTTACCTGAATAGTCTATTTTGCGGAAACCATATTTGGTAGCAAAAGCCATTTCTTCTTGATTGTCTGCATTGAGCTGAGCCACTTCTACAGTGTAGAGATTAGGAGTTTCTGCAGTCCAAGGTTCAAGGTCGGTAAGGTTGTTAAGTGCAATGTTGAGCGACTGAATGCTATCGCCTTCAGCAAAGGCAAAAGTTTGTGTAGCCTCAGCTACTTGCTTGCCTTCGGGCGAAATCAAACGCACACGAACTTGCTTGTTAGCAGCCTTTGCTTCGGGATTTGCCATTTCCACGTTTACGTTCACATTGGCAGCGGTGTAGGGTGCATCTAAATCATCGGTAATGATGTGGTCGCGCACGTAAGTGGCAGGAGTGGCATAGAGGTATACATCGCGGTGAATACCACTCATGCGGAACATATCTTGGTCTTCCAAGTATGAGCCATCGCTAAAGCGAATAACCTGTACTGCCAAGTTGTTTTCGCCTGAACGCACCTTATCGGTGAGGTCGAACTCTGCATCGTTATTTGAGCCTTCGGTATAACCCACATATTTACCATTAAGCCATACGTAGGCTGCGCTGTAAATACCATCGAAGTGGAGAATTACGCGCTTTCCGTTTTCCCATGCCTCAGGCAATGTAAAACTGCGACGGTATGAAGCCACCGAGTTTTTGATGCCGTAGGTCATGTTAATAGCAGGATACTTGTCTTCGAAGGGATATTGGTCGTTAATGTAGTAAGGTGAACCATAGCCCTTCATCTCCAAACACGAAGGCACGGTGATGGTGTCGCCCCATACTTTATTGTCTATGCTATCAGCAAAGAAGTCGAGAGGACGGTTTGCAACATCTTGATCCCAACGCAAACGCCAAATGCCATTGAGCGAAAGCCATTCTGCTCCCTTAGGGTCAACCCAAGGATAAGCATAGCGTTCGGTGTCGGCATGCAATGCTTCGGTGTTTGCATAGGGCATATAAGTGGCATGGGGTGCGAGTTTATTTATGCCAAATACTTTTTCGTTCTCCCAATCGTTACGCTTGGGTTCCTCTTGCGGAGTTGTTTCTTCGAATGTAAACTGGATGGTCTTTTCGTTGGTTACTGTTTCATTCGAAATGTTGAGCGTATTATTGCTCTTTTCCATGAAACGACGAGTCGGTTCCTTACTCCACACAATGTTGTAGGTGTTTTCTGCACCCTCTACCTCAACAAAAGTAAAGCGTTGATTTTCGGATGTCACATCAGCATTCCACTGCAAGGCAATATACCCTTTATTAGGTGCAGCATCAATGGCTTTCGTGTTATAACCCGCATTAACAATAATAAATTCGTTGTCATTGCCCGTACTCTTCAACGTCCATTTTTGTCCAAACGCTTTGTCAGACTGTTCTTGAAAAATAATTGGGGCGTTGTTGTCTTTTTTATCGCCATTTGCCAAGACATTTCCCGACGCGCAGCTACGAATGTAGTAGGTTTTCCCTTCACTGAGCTGTGCCCAAGTGCTGAGAGCCATGCTGTAAAAAACGAACAGGGCAAGTAGTTTTTTCCACCTAAATGCGCTGTGCAAAAAGTTTTTATGCATCATGTAATAAAATTTAGAAAGGTATTTTTGATAGATTTTTTCGTTGTGAACAAAAGGTGTATGTTAAACTGCCTTTAAAAGCGAATTTTCAACACTTGCTTAACGCTGCAAATTTACGCGAAAAAGCGCGGTGTACCAAATAAATGCCTGTGAATTGCAACGAATAGAGGTGATTTAACGATGAAATCAGAAGGTTATAGCCTCAAAAAAAGGAGCATGGATTTCTCCACACTCCTTATCTATGCTTTATTGTCTTAAACAACTATTTTATTCAGCAGCGTTTTCCTCTTCCTCGGCAGCGTCAACAAACTGGGTGTAACCACCATTAGCGAGGATGTTGTACCACTGAATGAGTTTACGAATGTCGCTATCGTGTACACGGTCGCGGTCGTAATCGGGTACTACACTTGCCATAAAGTCAGCAAGTTCTGCCTTGTCTGCCTTTTTATAGTCGATAGCAGTAGCCTTACCACCTTCTTTGTCTGAAATAGCCTGGAAAATTTCCATCAAGGGCTTATCGTCCTCGTTGGTATACATGGATACATCGTTGAGCGAAGTTACACGATCGCGAACACCTGCGGGCATACGCTTTTTATCGGGAGATACGGTTTCAACAATGAGCATGCCACGACCCTGTGAAATCAAACGATAAAGACCGGGCTTACCAGCAATAGCCAAAATTGTGTCTTGCATTGTGTTTTAATCTTATTTTGTTGTATATTTTTTTGATACTTGTTACGACCTTGACGTACAATACCTTACGCATGTACGTTTGCCTTGCATGTGCAAAGGTAATTATTTTTTCAACATGAAGACTATTTAGCTGCGCATAAATACATTTTGGTTCATTTTTTCGAGTTATGCTAAGCACTGGCGCGAGAAATAGCATTCTTTCTGTAGCAAGCTATTCGTTTTTTTCGTCAAAAATGTTTTTTTTCGACATAAATGTCTTTGTTTTTTTCGTCAAAAATGTCCATCAATGAGCCATAAATGTTCATGAATTATAATTCTTGAATTCCCATAAATAAACCCCTTTCGGGGTTGGGCTGGCGCATGAAGCAATGTTTCGACATAAATGTTTTTGTTTTTTGGGGTCATAAATGTCCATCAATGAACCATAAATCAAAATCCTTTTTTTCCTGCATGATATTTCATTCAAATCTCATGCAGAACATTTTTGCGGATTTTGAACACCCTACCTAACGGGGTGAGGTTAGCGCATGAAACATTGATGATTCAATCCTACAAGAAATGGTATGTATGCTTTATGCCGAACTATGTGACTGATGAAGGCAAAATAATACGATAATTCAACATAAATAATTTTGAACATCGAGTTACCTGCTTAATATTTAAGGTATCTGCGCAGAAAAGCGTAATTTTGCACGTTGAAAGAAGAAGGTAACACTTTCCTTCGAAGCAAAAACTACTCTTATGTCACATACAATAAAAGCGAAGGTGGACATGCTTAATGGTCCGCTGTTTTTTAAGATATTGGTGTTTGCATTGCCCTTGGCAGCCAGCAGTCTGTTGCAACAATTATTCAACTCAGTCGATGTGGCTGTGGTGGGACGTTTTGCCAGCAGTAAGGCATTGGCTGCTGTGGGAAGTAATGCTCCCGTAATTAGTTTGCTTATCAATTTGTTTGTGGGCATTTCAATGGGTGCTAATGTGGTTATCTCTAACCATTTAGGGCAAAGAGATGATGAAAGTACACGCCGTGCGGTGAGTACAGTATCGCTTGTGGCAATTATTAGTGGCTTCGTCTTGATGTGTTTGGGCATCGGAGTTTCACGTCCGATACTTGAAATGATGGATACGCCTGCCGATGTACTCGATATGGCCGTGCTATATTTGCGTATCTATTTTATAGGTATACCCTTCTTCTTAATCTTTAACTTTGGGGCTGCTATCTTGCGTAGTGTAGGCGATACCCGTCGTCCGCTCTATATACTTGTGGCTGCTGGCATTGTGAATACTTTGCTCAATTTATTCTTTGTAATCTGTTTGGGCATGGGTGTTGAGGGCGTTGCCATAGCTACTGCTATCGCGAATGTGCTGAGCGCAGCTTCTATTATTTGGCTTTTGCGGCGCGAACCCGGTCCGCTTCAGCTGCAGTTTAGTCACATGCGCATTTATAGCAAAGAGTTGAAGCGCATGTTGCAAATAGGTGTGCCTGCGGGATTGCAAGGAATGGTGTTTTCGGTATCGAATGTGGTGGTGCAGAGTGCTATCAATGGATATGGTTCAGCAGCTATAGCAGGTTCAGCAGCTGCCGTAAACTTTGAGTATTATTGCTACTATATTATTGTGGCATGCAATGGTGCAGCCATATCGTTTATCGGACAGAACTATGGTGCAGGAAAGTACGACCGTGTGCGCCGCATCTATCGCATCTGTATGATGATGGGGTTTGTGGGTTGCTTCATAGCCAATGCGCTTTTCACTTATTTCGATCACTTCTTTCTTAGTTTCTTTAGTCTCGACCCAGAGGTAATTCGTTATGGGGCTATTCGCATGGAAGGCGTGTTGCTCTTTCAGTTCCTTGCTTGTAGTTACGAAGTGAGTGGTTCAGCACTGCGTGGTATGGGCGAATCGATGTTACCTACTATTATTACGGTGTTTGGTACCTGTGTGTTGCGCATGATATGGGTGTTTGTGGTAGCTCCGCATTACACTGGGTTTGACCACCTTTTGCAAGTATATCCTCTTTCGTGGATACTTACGGGGGGAATGGTTTTTGTGGCTTACCATATGCGCATGCGTAAACTCTGTCCGAAAGCTTTGACAACAAATTAAACACAAGGATTTCTAAAGCTCAGGCAACAAATTAAACACAAGGATTTCCTTTTATCTTTTTCTATCGGTTGTGCTTTCATTTTTCTTAATACTCATTTTATAAGCAGAAGTTTTGCGTAATTGATGGAAAAAAGTTAATTTTGCGAAGGAGAAACTTTTTTCCTCCCTTTCCTCAAAGAAAATGCTTTGTTGTCAGCATAACTACAATTATCCTGTGTTGGCACGTTATATGGCATTTCCTTTACCAAAAACCTGCATATTATGCAAAACAACTGTCACCTTTCAAAGCTCATTCTTGAGCAAGCTAAGAAGTACGGCGATCGTGCCGCACTTAGTTACCGCGACTATACGCTTAATAAGTGGATTCCTATTTCGTGGAAACAGTTTGCCATGAATGTTAAGAAAGTTTCCTTAGCACTGCTTCGTCTTGGAGTGCAGGTGCAGGAAAACATTGCTATATTTTCGCAAAATAAGCCCGAAACACATTTTGTAGACTTCGGTGCTTATGGTATTCGTGCTGTAACGATACCTTTTTATGCTACGAGTAGTGCAGCGCAGATAACTTATATGCTCAACGATGCACAAATTCGTTTTCTCTTTGTGGGCGAACAACCACAATATGACACGGCTTTTAGCGTAATTTCTGTGGCACGTTCGCTCGAACGTATCATCATCTTTGATCGTTCGGTAAAGAAGAATCCTAACGACCATCTTTCGGTTTATTTGGATGACTTTTTGAATGAACAGTTGGCTGATGGCGTGAGCGATGATTTGCTTAATGAATATAAAAAGCGTTTGGCTGATGCCAATGACGAAGATTTGTGCAATATTCTCTATACCAGTGGAACGACTGGTCAAAGCAAGGGTGTGATGCTGACTTATGGCATGTATCGTGAGGGCTTCCGCGTGAACGATGCTGTGTTGCCACTTAGTGAGAATGATGTGTTCCTCAACTTCTTGCCTTATACACATATTTTTGAACGTGCATGGTGCTACTTAGGTCTTACAGAGGGTGCTTTGCAATGTGTGAATTTGCGTCCAGCTGATGTGCAACGCTCTATGCAGGAGGTTCACCCCACTTGTATGTGTGCTGTGCCTCGTTTCTGGGAAAAGGTTTATCAAGCTGTGCTTGAAAAAATGGAGAATGGAACGTTTATGGAGCGCAAACTCATTCGCGAAGCTCTTGAAGTGGGCAAACGTTATTGGGTTAACTATAAGGCAAAATGCAAAAACGCGCCCATGGGCTTGGCTTTACAGTATAAGCTCTACGATAAAACCATTATTCGCCTTTTGCGCAAGACGCTCGGTTTGGAGCGTGCCAACTTCTTCCCAACAGCTGGTGCTGCCGTGTCGCCTGAGGTGGAGATGTTTGCACATGCTGCAGGCATTAACATGGTAGTTGGCTATGGCTTAACTGAAAGTCTTGCTACCGTGTCGTGTGATATTCCTGGTAAACCCGTTTCGTTAGGCTCTGTGGGTCGCTTAATTGACAAAATGGAAATAAAGTTTGGCGAGAACAATGAAATTTTGCTTCGTGGCAAAACTATTACGCCAGGCTATTACAAAAAAGACAGTCAGACCAAAGAGGCTATTGACGAAGACGGATGGTTCCATACGGGGGATGCTGGTTATATGAAGAACGGCGAACTCTATTTGCGTGAGCGCATCAAGGACCTTTTTAAAACATCGAATGGCAAGTACATTGCTCCGCAGATGATAGAGTCGAAATTGGTGCTCGATCGCTACTTTGACCAAGCAGTGATTGTGGCTGATAAGCGTAAGTTTGTGAGTGCGCTCATCGTACCCAGCTATCAGTTGCTTGAACAATATGCTCGCGAACATGGCATAGCTTTTGCTAATCGCGAGGAACTTTGTAAAAGCCCCGAAATCATTCAGTTCTATACAGAGCGAATTGAAACCTTGCAGCAAGACTTGGCACATTACGAGCAAATAAAACGTTTTGTGCTGTTGCCTCACCCCTTCACAATGGACAATGGCGAACTGACCAATACGTTAAAGGTGCGCCGTCGTGTAGTTTACGAGCATTATGCCGAAACAATTGAGCAAATTTATGCCGAAGCTGAGGCTGCTGCAGCTCAACATCAACAGTAATTTAAATAAACACAATAGCAAAATAATATATGATCACTTCCGACCAACTGAAGGATGCCCAAGACCGTGTAGAAGCGCTGCACCGCTATCTTGACATTGATGCCAAAGTTATGCAACTCGAAGAAGAGCAACTGCGTACGCAAGATCCTGGTTTCTGGGATGATGCCAAACGTGCTGAGGAACAAATGAAGAAGGTAAAGGGCATCGAAAAGTGGATTGAAGGATATAAAAACGTAAAAACACTTGTCGACGAATTGGAACTTGCCTTCGACTTCTATAAGGAGGAGATGGTAACTGAAGAGGAAGTGGACGATAACTATAGCAAGTGTATCACTGCTATCGAGGAATTGGAATTGCGCAACATGCTCCGCCAAGAGGAGGACCAAATGGCTTGCGTGCTCAAAATTAACTCGGGTGCAGGTGGTACTGAAAGTCAAGACTGGGCTTCGATGTTGATGCGTATGTACATGCGTTATGCCGAGTCGCACGACTATAAGTGTACTATTTCGCATTTGCAAGAGGGTGACGAAGCTGGTATTAAAACCGTTACAATGGAGATTGAGGGCGACTCGGCTTATGGTTACCTTAAGAGCGAAAATGGTGTGCATCGCCTTGTGCGTGTTTCGCCTTACAATGCTCAGGGAAAGCGCATGACGTCGTTTGCATCTGTCTTTGTTACTCCTTTGGTTGACGACACCATTGAAGTGTATGTTGATCCCTCAAAGATTTCATGGGACCTCTTCCGTTCAGGTGGTGCAGGTGGTCAAAACGTTAATAAGGTGGAAACGGGTGTACGTCTTCGTTACCAATATACTGACCCCGATACTGGCGAGACTGAAGAAATTCTCATTGAGAACACAGAAAGCCGTAAGCAGCTTGAGAATCGTGAAAATGCCATGCGTCTTCTTCGTTCACAGCTCTACGATCGTGCCTTGCAAAAGCGTAAGGCAGAACAAGCTAAGATTGAAGCTGGCAAGAAGAAGATTGAGTGGGGTAGTCAAATTCGCAGCTATGTCTTTGATGACCGCCGTGTAAAAGACCACCGCACAGGTTTCCAAACAAGTGATGTTAACGGTGTGATGGATGGTAAAATTGATGGCTTTATCAAGGCTTACCTCATGGAGTTCTCAGAGAACGGCGACGAGTAATTTATAATAACCCTCAAAATTAAAATATCATGAAGAAGGATAAACGCAATTTAAGAAAAAAGGCTGTAGAAGCCATGCAACAGCGTCAAGCTAATAAAGTGGTAGGTGGCATTGTCATTGTACTTGCTTTGATTTTAGGTTTGGGTATGCTGGCTTATTACCTCCTTTCAGTGTAAATCAAAAACTCTTTCAAGTTTTGGCACTCGAAATAGAACGTAAATTTCTTGTGGAGGGTGATTATAAATCGCTCTCCACTTCACATAGCCACATCATGCAAGGTTACATTTGCAGTGGACGTGGCCGTACGGTGCGTGTGCGTCTTCGTGATGAACGTGGTTATCTTACCATTAAAGGTCCTTCGCGTAATGGGGGACTTTCGCGCTACGAGTTTGAAAAAGAAATAACCAAGGATGAAGCACTTTCGCTTATGACACTTTGCGAACCTGGCATCATCGATAAGGTGCGTTGGCTCGTTCCGATGGGTGCGCATACTTACGAGGTGGATGAATTCTTTGGCGACAATGCTGGTCTTGTGGTTGCTGAAGTAGAATTGGGTAGTGAAGATGAGGCTTATGAGCGTGCTCCCTTCCTCGGTCAAGAGGTTACAGGCGACCGCAAATACTATAACTCTTCACTTCGCACTTATCCCTATAAGGATTGGGAGAAGTAAGAACTACTGCTTGCTAACATAACACAAAAAACACTTTTGCGAAACACTCTTATGAAGAAAAACGTATTTAAAAAAGCCTTTTTTGTGCTTTGGGGTTTGGTTCTATCGTGCTTTGGTGCAAATGCGCAGACCCAAACGCCTCTTATCGACCAACTAAAAGCTACAGGGCTTCCGTTGGTTACTATCACCACAGTTAATAACGAATGGCCTACTTGCGAAGAAGTTGATTCAGTTCCAGAAGGTTGTATGGGTAACGCCATTACTAATGCAACGAAGGTTCCAGGGCGTATTGTTATTACCTTGGGCGACTCTTTGCTCTATGATAGTGGAGAGTATGCGGAAAAGGTTTCGGGCATGAAGGTGAAAATTCGTGGCAATAGCAGTGCTTACCGCACATACCCTTCTTACAAGATTAAGCTTCAAAAGAAAGCGAACCTTTTGAAAGGGTTGGGTTGCAAGAAGGATAAGGAATGGGCTTTGTTGAATAGTAATTCTTCTGCCAACTTGCGAACGGTTATGGGCAAGCAAATAGCTTTGCTCTGTGGCATTGCGTGGGAACCGCAAGACTGTTATGTAAATTTGGTGTTTAATGGCAAATATTGTGGTGACTATCTTCTTTCAGAACTTGTAAAACGTGGCGAAGGGCGTTGCAATGTTGCTGAAAATGGTTATATAATAGAGTGTGACCCCTATTGGTGGAATGAGGATAAGGGAGAATTTTCTTCTTTCCACACCAGCCATCTTCCTTATTCAATGGCTTATACCTTTAAGTATCCAGATGCTGAGGATATTACTGCTGACCAATGGACTTATATTCGCGATGTGGTTTTAGATTTTGAAGATAAGCTGTATAACAAGAAACCCGTGGATGATGTTTTTGACATCCCGAGTTTGGCAGCCTGGTTCTTGGCTCATGATATCAATGGTTCGTGGGACGGATGTGGTTCAAACATCTTCATAACCAAATATGACAATACGCCCAATAGCAAACTTAAAATGGGACCGCTTTGGGACTTTGATTGGGATTATAGCAAGGAGGGTTGGGCTTCGGTGCATGAGATACCTGAATTTTATGCCTTTCCTTTTTTTAGCCGATATGAAATGGTTATGGCGTATAACGATTGTTGGCAGCAAGTGCGTCCTCAGATTGAAGAGCGTGTAGCAACGGTTCTTGATTCCATGCGTACGAATTGGGCAGATGCTATTGATGCCAGTCGTGCAGTTTTTAAAGACAGAGTGGGGACATATGAATCTCCATTTGCCGAAAACGAAAAAGAGGTGCGCAATTGGTTTGCGCAACGTCTTCCTTGGTTAGATGAAGCCATTGCCAACTTGGTTTCAACCATATCTGGTATAAACACTGTTGAGGCTGGCACTTTGCGTACTGCAGCTGTGGCGGTATATTCCACAAGTGGTGTGTTGCTTTATCAGGGAGATGAAGCTGATTTCAAAAAATGGAGAAAACAGCCTAATAGTTACACAGGTGTAGCGATTGTGCGGTATGTTTCAACCAGTGGACGCTTGTTAAAAACAGAAAAGGTTATATTGTAATAAACCACCCTTTAAAACAAAAGAGTACTTTCCGACAAAGAAAGTACTCTTTTGTTTTAGTAACGTTAAAAAAATAACTTGGTACAAAATGCTAAGCAGATTTGCACTTAACGACATAGTTCCAGAAGAGTTTAAAACACTATCCTTTAATCATGTGTTGCTTCATAAAAAGGACATCAAAACGGGATAGCCAGTACAAAACTTTGTCTGTTATTTGATAGGGGACAAAATCCGCAATTTTTTTCTGCATGAGATTTGATAGTTTTATCAGGAAATTTCATGCGTCAGCCTCACCCCATTCGGGGTGATATATGGTAGCCAGGTATGAGAGAGAGGGGACTTGTTCCATCTCTCTCATGCCTGGTTATTGGATATATTCCCGATGCACTTCGCACGCCGTAGGTGTGCAATTGGGCCTAGGCGAACAGCCGTTTTCATAGGATACACATATTGTTTTTATCAATGCGACACGGCGAAACGTGCAAAGCGCATGTAAAAGAATATTAGCGCAAATGACAAATTTTATAGCGTATTTTTGAAATAAGCAAGACAAAGTACTATGTAGAGCTGTGAGCAAAAAACAAAATTAATCGTTTATGACAAGAATTCCTGTGAACTACGAATTGTTTAGAAGAAGCATGTATGTTTCAAAGGCATGGCAGGCGCATTCATCTTTCACCCCCGAGGAGGTGGCCCATGTCACCATGCTAAACAAACGGGTGGCGGAACTTACAGAATGTTCGCTCGAATATGCTGTGGCTGAGGCATTGCGTGCGGGACGAAGATACCAAGATCGGAAATCAGCCTTTCTACGCCGATACATTATAAAGGGCACTGTAAGTTTGTGCTTGCCTGGGAATCGCACGTTAAAGTCCTGTCCCGAATATGGCTGCCACTATCCCGACGAAGCGTGCAAACTTTACCACGCAGGTAGCAAATATTGCTTGAGCGAGATGTTAAGAACCCAACGCCAAGTCACAACCGTCATTTTGCACGATAACCACTTCAGCAAGTGCGAGGACCAACTGCGTAGCGAAGCAGCTGACTGGGGGCACACCATGTTAGAGTCCGATAACGACTTGAATGATAATTGGAAAGAGCTGCGTCAGCAGTACCACCTGCCAATCTGTTGGTCATTCATTAACTTGATGGAAGATTTCACAATGGACGAAATTATGTGCATCACGCCAGACCTGTTTGAGATGAACGTGAATCGTTTGTACTAATAATTACTTAACACAATCAAATAATATGACAAACAACAATCCAGTAGTGTTCGACCCCAAAAATCAGTGGGCGGAGGAGTTAGGAGCCTCATTTATAGGCAGTATGGCAGTAATCTATTTTCGCGATCATTGGTGTTCTCCACAACTCGATTACTTGAAGCGAGAAGATGCCATACAGAATTGTAAAGACTATTGCTGTTTGATGCGCAGTATGGGCTACGTGGCATTTGTAGGCTGTTCGAGCGACGATGACGAACCATCAACGGTTATTGTATGTAATGTACCGATAGATTTGTTGTTTGGCACCTGTACAGCATTCGATGGCTATGTGATATCGTATCATACCCCGTGCAATAACAGCGTTAAAGTCGTGTCATGGTCGTTGAACCTTAAAACTGTGCCTGGTGAGCCTTTGCAGCAGAGGTCGTATGAGCATTTGAAAACGGAATATAAATACGAGGATTGGGACATTGACGACTTCCTTTCTTTGTCAAGAGATTTATCGCAGTGCACTAAACGTGGCAATGAGTTCTGCATAAACGATATTGCAGATCTTTCGGAGCGTATAGAAGAAGTGGTGCAACAACATTGGCCTGATAAGGACGAAGATGCGGCGAAGTCGCTTTATGCCCAAGCACTCAATAACATACAGTCGTATCGCGATGAGTTGCGCCGTAGCTTGAGTAACCCTGTCAACGACTTGATAGACGAGGGGTTGCTTGACCCTAAACCAAAAACAGGGGAGAATGAGGACGAAATGGAAGATTAGAAGTTAAGGCACGAATTAGCTGTTTTCATTGACGTCGTATTAGTCGTTATTTGCCCTAAATGAATCGTACAAATAAAAACAATTAGCGTATCCTATGAAAACGGCTGTTCGCCTAGGCCCAATTGCACACCTACAGCGTGCGAAGTGCATCGAGAGGATGACGCATGAAAGATTCTAATGAAACCCTCATGACAATTTAAAAAAGTCGCCCAAGTGAATGAAAAGGACT
>UQPD01000039.1 GCA_900542795.1 uncultured Prevotella sp.
TGCACACCTACGGCGTGCGAAGTACATCGGGAACATATCCAATAACCAGGCATGATAGAGAGGGAACAAGTTCCCTCTCTATCATACCTGGCTACCTTATATCACCCCTAAAGGGGTGAGGCTGGCGCGTAAGACTTCTTGATATATTCTATCATATATCATGCAGAACATTTTTGCGAATTTTGAACACCCTACCCGAAAAGAGTTATTCATGGAAATTCAAAAAAAATAATTCATGGAAATTTATGGCTCATTGATGGACATTTTTGACAAACCCCAAGCGCGAAGCGCAAATAAAAAATACAAAATCGCCCATAGCTTTGCAATGAGTTTTTGCAAAACCATGGGCGATTTCTATTACTTATATAGTAGCGGATTTTTTTATTTGCCAAGCTCAGTGGCATCTCCTTCGTAGTAAGCCGAAGTGATTTGACCACTAATATTTCCATCGTAGTTAATGTTGGCATTCTTCAAAGCCTTCCACACAGCAGCTTTGTTTTCGTCAGAGAGTTTGTAGAACGTATGAATTTCCACAGTAAAGCCATCGTTGTATCGGCGTTCGAGTGCTTTGAGCAGTTCAGTAGTAACACCTGTGATATTGATGGTTACCCCATTGTCCTGACGTTCCACCTTTACGTTAACTTGGGCACCAATGGCACGATCGTAGTCTTGCACTTCAAAGTACTTTTCAAAGTATCTTACCACCTCGTTCGTATCGGCATTCTCAACGGTAAAATCTTTGCTAACAGGGAGGAAAATCTTTACATCCTTAGCTTCCTTAAGATGTACAGAAGTCTTAATTTCGCCCCAACCATCGTGTTCTTGTTGGTGAATGTCAATACCCAAGTTTTTGCTAAAAGGCTTGATTTTGTAATTCACGGGGAAGTACTCCATCAGTTGGTCGTAGGTGAGTTGTGCACCATTCTCGCCAAAGGTAATTTCTCGGTATCCCTCATCTCGGCAAGCATCGCAAGCCTCCTTAATGTCAGCCTTGTCGGTGAGCAAACCATCAATGTGGAAACCATTATTCATGTCTTTGGCAATGTACCAAATTACGTGAATATTCTTTTCGTTAAGAGTGGGAGAGATAGGATTGGTTCTTTGATAATACTTTGCCACCTGTTTCTGAATGTTGGCTGTTGTAGTATCTCCCGCAGCAATAAGGGTGCGCATTGCCGAGCCATCAGTGCTCAACAAGTAGGTGTAGTCGTTGCCTTTGTTAATGGTAATGTAAGGGCAGTCGGTGTAAGCCTTACCATTTTTCACTGCATTTAAATAACCTGTGGCAGGTGTAACGTAACCTAAGCGTGGATCCACCTTGACGTTGAAGTAAATAACATTTACTACAGGCGAAAGCGGATTCTCTGTAGCACGAGTTGTGGTGCTGACCTTTTCGAGATTATTAAGTGCATACACACCCATATAAACCTCTGTGCTTGGAGTTTGGGACAACGAGGGATCTGTGTTCGCTACATCATCTGTGTTTGAGCAAGCAGTGAACATGCCAACTGTTGCCAATGCGAGTAATAGTTTCTTGAAGTTCTTCATAAGAGCTATAAAGCGTATTGAACAACACACCTAAAATGAAGGTGTGTTATTCTATAGGGAAAAAAATGTTTTGCGCGTTTTTTACTTGCTAAGTTTCATGCCAACATACATGCCACTGTAGTTGCCAAGAATTGATGAAACTGTGCTCATGCTGCTGCTTTTGCTCAATGCAGAGACCGTTTTAAGGAGATTGAGCATTTTGTTACCTTCCATCAACAAGCAGAGCTGACCATTTTGCATAGCTACGTGCGGAGTCATTTGTGCGAGTCCTGCAAGGTAAGTCAATGTCATGGTCTTTTTCTTTGTGTCGAGTGTGTAGTTACCGCTAATGGTGCGTCCACCAATGTTTGCAGTGTAAGTGTTGTCGCTATTAAAGGTGAACGAGCATGAACCATTTTTAATGCCTACTTTAGCAAGTTGTGTGTTGATGTCGTTCTCAATTTTATTAGCAGCTACAGCACCACCAGCTTTAGCCAAGAGGTTTTCGCTTTCGAACACGCAGTTAGCGCCCGAGTAGCTCCAAGTGCCTTCTATGCTCTTTTGCGATAAAGTAGTACTGGTGCCTAAGAGGTTACCCAGCAAACTGCCCAAGATAGAAGTACCTGTATTAACGGCAGTGTTTGAACCTGTGGTATTGTTGTTGAAAATGCTTTGGTTTGTGCCTTGCGAGATGTTGCCTGTTGTGCCACAACTGGTAAATATCATTGCGCCAGCCATGAGTGCTAACGAAATTGTAATCTTCTTCATTTCTAAATGTTTAGTTAGAGTGTTTGTAAACTTTTTCAACGCAAAAGTACTAAAAAAAGCGCAAACCCAATAAAGTTTTTGCGCTTTTATAGACGAATGTGGCTTTTTTGCCGATATTTTGCTTGATTCTCAATTCATTTAGACAGATATAAGAACCAGATTTTATGCTTTAAGCCTCCTGTTCTGCCAATGGATTCCAACCTTGTGCTCGCAAGTCAAATTCATTTCCATCGCGTGTAATGAGTTTGCTACCCAATGCGGCTTCCGTGATGTGACCAATCACCTTCACATCTTCTAATTGACTAACACGTTCGTGGTCGGTAAGGGGTACGGTGAATAACAACTCGTAGTCCTCTCCCCCATTGAGTGCTGCTGTGTACACATTAAAGTTAAACTCCTCGGCAGTGACTGCTGTTTGGTAATCGATGGGGATGCGTTCCTCGTAAATGCGACATCCCACTTGGCTATTTTTGCAAATGTGCATAGCCTCGCTCGAGAGTCCATCGCTAATGTCCATCATAGCAGTAGGACGAATGCCTGCTTCGTGTAGTCTACTAATAATGTCGCGGCGAGCTTCGGGTTTAAGAAAACGCTCAATGAGATATTCGCGTCCTGAAAAGTCGGGTTGAGCAGCCGTTTCAGGATTACCCTTTTGCGACTCAAACACACGCTTTTCACGTTCCATGAGTTGCAACCCCATGTAGGCAGCACCTAAGTTGCCACTTACACAAAGTAAGTCGGTGTTTTTAGCTCCTGAGCGATATACGATGTCTGCAGCATTCGCCTCGCCAATACAAGTAATGCTAATGGCAAGTCCTGTAAGTGACGAGGTGGTGTCACCTCCCACAATGTCAACGTTATGACGTTGGCAAGCCAAACGCAAACCCGCATAAAATTCTTCAAGATGTTCTACTTTGAAACGGCGTCCTACGGCAATGCTCACCAAGAGTTGGCGTGGTGTTCCGTTCATGGCATAAACGTCCGAAAGGTTTACCATTGCAGCCTTATAGCCCAAGTGTTTAAGTGGCGTATAAGTAAGGTCGAAGTGAATGCCTTCCATCAACATGTCGGTGGTAACAAGCACACGTCGGTTGTCAGCAGGGTCGGAGCTGTACTTCAGCACGGCACAGTCATCGCCCACGCCAAGCAAAGTCGACTCATTTTGCATTTTCATGTCGGCTGTAAGATGGTCTATCAAACCAAACTCGCCGAGAGTGGATATTTCGGTCATATTTTATTGCAGAATAGAATGTCAAAAATAAAATCCTAAGCCAACGCGAATGCCTACTGTGCTCTTTTTTGAGAAAGAGTCGAGCGACATTTTATAGTAAACAGAAGGCTCAATGGTGATAAAACGGTTCACAAAAAAGGAATAGCCTATTTCAATAGGAATTTGCACATCGTTGCTATTCGGTGTGTAGTGTACGTAGTCGGCTCCTGCACCCATAAACACGCCACATTGGTCAAAGTAGTAACGAAGTCCTGCACCAATGGTTACATCGTCAATCTCAGGTGTATGGTTGTAGCTCACCGTTCCGCGCATCATCAAGCAATCTGCCATGAAATAACCCGCAGTGGCGTCAATGCCTAAACGAAATTTTTGATTGTCGCTATACGAAAGACCTATGCCCGAGAGCGATGTGCTAACATACTTAGTGCCTTGAGCAAACTGTGCGTTAGCTGTGAGTGTGCTCACCAACAGGAGCATAAGTAAAATTACCTTTTTCATATCGTTGTTTTTTAAAATTATCAATGGAGAAGTTGTCTAATCTTAAACAACTTCGAGAGGGCGAAAGTACGCATTTATTTGTTATGCAGCGTTTTTTGCACATGAAAAAGTTGTGAAAAGCATGTAGGAATGTTGCCATCACAATGTTTTTCCACATCAATAGCCACTTGTCCCATGGTGCGACGCACGTTCACCTCGATGCAAGGATGCAAACAAGGGTTGGCGTGTTTTGCATCAGTTGTCCACATCATGTCGATGCCCAAGCATCCCACATATTTAGAGTCTACAACTTGTGCCAACGCAGAACAACAGGCTTTAATGAGTGCTTGATGTGTGGCTTCGCTGAATGGCAATAGCTGTTGCAGTGCAGTTTGCGGAGCTATGATATTGCCCGAATATCCACCATTGGGTGTGGTATGAAACAGTGAAACACCCGTGTAATGAATGTTACCATCCGCCAAAGCTTCGAACTCCAATGCAAAGTCCATCACACTATTATATAAAGGTTCTAACTCCACTGCCCCTTGTTCGCGTAGCAAACGTTTGATGCGTCCGATGCACGATTCGGATAAAGGCGGTGTTATGCGGAATACACCCCGTCCGCTACACGACCATAAAGCCTTTGCCATAGCCTCGCCATGTGCATGAATGAAAGCCTCAACATCAGTTAGGGAGGTAGCAATGTGCGATGTTCCCACCGTGTCGATACCCTGTTCGTGGAGCATTTGTCGCAGCTTGGGCAATACAAGCGCTGTGGTATTTCTGCTGCTTAATTGCCGTACGTTAGCCAAGACTTCGTCGTTAGGTAAAAGTGTTTGGGGAGCCCCTGCTTTGTTAAGCTGCTGTCGCACAAGTGCATCCCATCCCCATGGTGCAATTTCATGAACTGTTTCCCAAAATGCTTTTTTAAAATCGCTTTGGTGCACAAGCTTCACATGTTGTGCCCAATCGGGAATAGATGAGGTAGAAACATCATCGGGCACCCACACCACATCTCCATTGTTTGCCCATAAAGCAGGAAGCAAAGCCCATGCCGAAGCCAACTTACGTGCAATAACCGAGGGATAATAATAAGGAGTGCCTGCTGCCAAAGCCTCATCGTGCGAAGGATTGAATACATGCAGCATGCGATGTGTATTTTCTGGAGTCAGCATTTTATAATTATGTTAGGATGCCTTCAGTCTTTTTTTTAATAAGTGTTCTGAACACCTATTTACAAACAACTTTCGCCACAGATTTCGCGTATACGTTCGGCACAGCGTTCCATTAGCCATTTCGGAGTAGAGGTTGCACCACAAATGCCCACACTGTCTGCGTTGTTAAACCATTCGCTGCAAATAGCTTCAGGATTATCCACAAGATAAGAGTGTGGATTTTCTTGTCGGCAAGCTTCGTGCAATACACGTCCGTTCGAACTTTTTAGTCCACACACAAACACCACCACATCGTGACGTGAGGCAAAGGTGCGAATGTTAGGCAAACGATTAGCCACTTGGCGACAGATGGTGTCGAAATAACGAAATTCAGCCGGAGCTTGAATGTGTTGTGTAATATAGTCTACTATTTGGCGGAAACCCTCAAGCGGCTTTGTTGTTTGCGAGAACAAAGCAATGTTTTGTGCATAGTTCAACTTAGCAGCTTCTTCTACGCCTTCAATCACAATAGCCTCGCCATTGGTTTGTCCTACCAATCCCAACACCTCAGCATGACCTCGTTTGCCATAAATCACAATTTGTGGATGATTCTCCTCAGAATACACCTTTTTAATGCGACGTTGCAACTGCAACACCACAGGACAAGTAGCGTCAATCAAGCAAATGCCACGTTGTTGTGCCAATTCGTAAGTGGCAGGAGGCTCGCCATGTGCACGTAACAACACCTTGGTGCCTTGTGGCAAATGGTGCAAAGCATCATGGTCGATGGTTTCAAGCCCCATTTCGTGCAATCGTTCGCATTCGCTTCCGTTGTGTACAATATCACCTAAGCAACAAAGCGAGGAGGACTGTGACAGTTCCTCCTCAGCCTTGCGTATGGCAGTGGTCACACCGAAGCAAAAGCCTGACGATGCGTCAATTTCAATATGCATAAATATTTTTTGTAGTAAGTAGGTGTTTAGAATTATATTAAAGACCTACTTAACGATTTTGTTATTTTTTTAGCCATGCCCTTAAATATTCATCCCACTTTAAAGTCTACAGGTATGGTAATTCTCACGGGGGTAGGTTGTCCGTGTTCATCAGTACCAGGCTTCCATTTAGGCATACTCTTTAAAGTATTAAGAGCAGAGCGATAAATTTCGGGATTGAAGGCATTTTTCACCTCAACATCCGTAGCATAGCCATCGGTACCTATAATAAAGGTCAGTGTGATAGACCCTTGTTGATTGTTGTTAATGCAATTAGCAGGATAAACCAAGTGCTTGTCAAGCCATCGCATAAAAGCACGCAATCCACCTGGAAAATCTGGAATTTGCGACACTTGCTCGGTAGGCACAATCTTTTGTTTAACGATAGGCAAACTTTCATCGTGAATACCTGTAGTGTCTACAATCGGTGTAGTCACCACATTCTGTTCAGGATCGTAATCAATAGGACCATCCACACCAATCGTCTCGGTCATCGGATTTCCTTCTACAATCCTGGGAGTTCCCGATTTCGCGCCTGGTGCCATACGCATAGAGGGTGCCTGACGAGCGGTAGCTATAAATTTCACCTTATACCCCTCCTTCAAGTCCGAGGGCTTTTGGGCAAAGGCATCGGCAGCCTCCTTCATGCTTTTGGCATCAACCAATCGCGTGTAGAGCGTCAACGTACCTTTAATAAGGAGCGCTATGGCTAATGTTCCAAACAAAATAAAAAGCACACGTCGGTAGCGTGCCCCTGTTTGCTCGCGCAGTTTGTAGGCACCATATTCCTTATTGCGACCCTCAAACACCAAGTCGCACCATTCCTTTGAAAATATATTGGACGTATGCACTTTACTCTTATTTTTTAAAACAAAGGTACAGTAAAGCCCGCGGAAAACAAAATAAAAAGCCGTTTTTTCCGTTTTTTAGTGAAGGTAAAAGCTTTTTGAAAACTCAGCTTGCAAAATCTCTTGCCACTTGCCAATAAGTAGACATTCAAAATAACCTACTTATTTTGGGACATACAGGTCCCTACTTGGCAAAAAATAAGTAACTTCGCAGCCAAACAAAACAACATCACACCCGCAATGCACACAAAGTTCACATTGTTAGCCCTTGCCTTTATGCCTTGGGCAGCAGCATCTGCCCAAGAATATTCCTCGGCGTTTAACACGCTGAGGCTTCCTGCATCGGCACACGTGGCGGCTTTGGGCGGACAGAACGTGTCGCTCATTGAGTCATCTCCCACTGTGGGATGGACCAACCCTGCACTTTATGCCAATGCCGATGATAAATGCGTGGCACTCAACTTTATGACCTATGCCGTAGGCAGTCAATGGATGGGTGCTCATTTCACCAAAGCCTTTGGCGAGCGCCACACCCTGGCTGTAGGTGCACAATATATGAACTATGGTTCGATGGATGAAACTGACGAAAGCGGAACGGTCACAGGAACGGTCAATGCAAAAGACTTTGTGGTGGGCGCGGGCTATAGTTATTTGCTTTCTGACCGTTGGTCGGGAGGTGCTAATGCCAAATTCTTTGTATCGAACTTAGCAGGCTACTCTGCTATGGCGCTTTCGGTAGACGTGGGACTGAACTATTACGATGAGGAGAACGACCTTTCGGTTTCCACCTCATTGCAAAATGTAGGTACCCAAGTTAAGGCATACGACAATGGCATTCACACCCACCTACCCTTTGCACTTTCAGTTGGTTTTAGCAAAGGCATGGCACATCTGCCCGTGCGCATTCATGTTACCATGACCGACGTAACGCGTTGGAAGTCGAGCTACTATGTGTTGCCCGAGGATAAAGACAACACCGACCAACAAAAAGTGAGCTTTGGCAAAAAAGCACTCAACCACTTCATTGTGGGTGTTGACATATTGCCCACTGACTATCTCTACATCGCTGCGGGCTACAACTTCCGTCGTGCTTACGAGCTGAAAGCTGCTGGTTCGTCACACTTTGCAGGACTCTCTGTGGGTGCAGGACTCAACATCAAGCGCTTTAAGTTAGGAGTTTCATACGCTCAATACCATCAAGCAGGCAACTCCATCATGGCAAACGTAGCTTATAGCTTATAAATTAAATCTTAAAACCGAATAATATATATATGAAAAAGATAATCGTAGCCATTGACGGACATTCGTCGTGTGGAAAAAGCACAATGGCTAAAGACCTCGCCCGCGAAGTTGGCTATATTTATGTAGACACGGGTGCCATGTATCGCGCCGTAACCCTCTTTGCCTTGCAACACAATCTCTTCAATGCGGATGGTAGTGTAAAGGCACAGGAGTTAGAAAGCATGATGGCAGATGTGGTGGTAGATTTCAAACTCGACCCCGAAACCAACCTGCCTTTAGTACACCTCAATGGCGAATGCGTAGAAAAGCAAATTCGTGGCATGGAGGTAAGCTCACATGTAAGTCCGATAGCAGCACTCCCCTTTGTACGTCAAGCCATGACCGCTCAACAACAGCGCATGGGTCGCGACAAAGGCATTGTGATGGATGGTCGCGACATTGGTACGGTAGTCTTCCCCGAAGCCGAACTCAAAATATTTGTCACCGCATCAGCTGAGGTGCGTGCGCAACGTCGTTACGATGAGCTTAAAGCTAAAGGTCAAGAAGCAAGCTACGAGGATATTCTTAAAAACGTGCAAGAGCGCGACTACATTGATTCACATCGCGAAGTAGCTCCCTTGCGTCAGGCAGCCGATGCTCTATTGCTCGATAACTCTCATCTCACCATTCCTCAACAAAAAGAGTGGCTTATGATGCAGTTTGCCCGTCGCACTTCATGGACCGTAGCCATCGAACATGCCCTTGCTCAAGTGCCTTACCCTCTACAACCTGAAGGACTCTACGAACCCATCAGCTATGTACTTTCTATGGGAGGAAAGCGTTTGCGTCCCACATTGCTGCTCACTACCTACTCCTTATATAAGGATAATGCAGCCGAGGCTATGCCCGCAGCCATCGGCATCGAAACCTACCACAACCACACCTTGCTCCACGATGACCTTATGGACAATGCTGACATGCGACGTGGTATGCCCACCGTACATAAGAAGTGGAACGATAATACAGCCGTGCTTTCGGGCGACACCATGCTTATCATGGCATTTCAGCACATCATGCAGTGCACATGTGCGCAGCAACAGCAAGTGCTTAACCTCTTTGCCCAAACTGCACGCGAAATTTGCGAAGGTCAGCAGTATGATGTCAATTTTGAAACACGCACCGATGTAACCGAGGCTGAATACATTGAGATGATTCGCCTTAAGACCTCTGTTCTATTGGCTTGCGCTACCAAAATGGGTGCCATGATAGCCAATGCGCCAGCCTCCGACTGCGACGTACTCTATCGTTTTGCTGAGCGCATAGGTCTTGCCTTCCAGTTGCAAGACGACTACCTCGATGTGTATGGCGACCCTGCAGTATTTGGCAAAAACATTGGTGGCGACATACTTTGTGGCAAAAAGACCTTCCTCCTCATCAATGCCCTTCAGCGAGCCGACGAGGTTCAAAAGGCACGTTTGCTTCAGCTCCTTGCCGATAGTCAAATGCCTGCCAGCCAAAAAATTGCCGAGGTTACGGAACTTTATAACCAACTCAACATTCCCACACTCACACTCCAAGCCATCAACCACTATTATGACGAGGCACACAGCGAATTGCAAAAACTCTCGCTATCTCCTGCTCAGTGGCAACCTTTGTGGGAATATGCTCAGTCGTTGCTTGGTCGTAAAAAATAAGACAACATGCAATTCATTGACACCCACACGCACATTTACAGTGAAGAGTTCAACTCCGACCGCGCTGAAGTAGTGGAGCGTGCCATAAAGGCTGGAGCTAAAATGTTGCTATTGCCTAACATTGACGAAGCCTCCATCGATGCCATGATGCAGTTGTGTCAGCAATATCCATCGTTGTGTCATCCCATGATGGGACTTCATCCCACTGAGTTACCTGCCGACCCTCTCCCATTGCTACAGCGCATGGAGCAAATGCTTAGTCAGCCTAACCATCCCTTTGTGGCAGTGGGCGAGGTTGGAGTAGACCTTTATTGGGATGCTTCGCGACGCGATGAGCAGATAGCTACATTTCGCACCCAAGCCCAATGGGCAGTGCGTTATGGTTTGCCCTTAATGGTTCACACACGTGCAGCCCATCGCGAACTGGTTGACACTCTCCTACCCTTTAAGGACGAGTTGACAGGTGTGTTTCATTGTTTTGGTGGCACAATCGATGAGGCTACAGAGTTGCTCACCACCTTTCCAGGTTTTGTGTTAGGCATAGGAGGTGTGTTGACATTTAAAAAGTCGAAACTCCCTGCTGTGCTTCATGCCGCAGTGCCTATTCATCGCATAGTGGTTGAAACGGATGCGCCTTATCTCACCCCACACCCTTATCGTGGACAACGCAACGAACCCTGCCACATTCCTTTAATTATAGCCAAACTTGCTGAGGTATATAATATGCCTATTGCCGAGGTTGAGCAAATATTACTCGACACAACGCATCGCATCTTTCCTAAATTATAATGTGTATTCCGCTCCTAAATCGTTTTAGTTAAATCGTTTCAGCGAGTTAACTAAAACAATTTCGCGAGTTAACTAAAACTATTTCGCGAGTTAACTAAAACGATTTTGGGGCGTTTTTGTTACTCATTACTTAATCCCTCACCCCATTCGGGGGTGATATAAGGTAGCCAGGCATGAGAGAGAGGGGACAAGTTCCCTCACTCTCATGCCTGGTTTCCGTATGCAACAACCTTAAACTACGCACGCTGTAGGTGTGCAATTGGGCATAGCCGTTTTCTTTTTTAGTCAAAAATGTCCATCAATGAGCCATAAATCTTCCATAAATATTTCGCGCCAACCCAACCCCGAAAGGTGTTATTCATGGAAAATCAAAAATAAAATCATGGAATTTTATGGCTCATTGATGGACATTTTTGACTACCCCAAGCGCGAAGCGCAAATAAAAACATTTTTGTACATTCAAAAAGTAAAAAATAAATGATAGAAGGGGTTACTTTTTGTACTCTATAAGCATAAAGAGTAAAGACATCTCAAAAAAAAGAAATTACAAAAACTTTATGCATTATGGAAACTCGAAAAAACATTCAGAAAACACAAGTCTTTAACGTAATTATTCTCGATCGTAGCGGTTCGATGGAATGTATTCGCCAAGCAGCAGTAGATGGTTTCAACGAAACATTGGCAGGAATAAGAAAAGCACAAGAGAAGTTTGCCGATACACAAGAACATTACGTATCGTTGGTAACCTTTTGTAGTTGTGAAACCAAACAAGTGTTCGATAAAGTGCCAGTAGCCAATGCACACCCACTAACAACAAGCGATTATACACCTTGTTGCTGTACACCCCTCTACGATGCTATGGGCTTTACGCTTACTGCCATGCGCAAACATGTAAAAGATATAGAAGATATGGCAGTGGTGGTTACCATCATTACGGATGGAATGGAAAATGCCTCACACGAATTTAATGGCAAGAGCATTAAAACACTTATTGAGAAACTACGCTCTGAGGGTTGGACCTTTACCTATATGGGAGCCAATCAAGACGCTGTTGAAATTGCCACATCCATGTCTATTCGTAACGCACGTAACTTTGACTATAGCAACGAAGGAACACGCTGTTCGATGCGTAAGGATGCAAGTACGCGTATGAATTTCTTCAGTCGTTTGGCACAAATGAAATCAAACATCGCATCGGCTTGCATGTCGAAAGAGGAACGTCTGCATGCTTATGGCGAAATGGCAGATCAAGCTTTTGATGAAGAAGAAGAGTAAAACAATGTAAGAAATGAAAACCCCTATAGAATATAAATTTGCGGCAATGTTTTTGCTCCTAATGAGCTTAACTACCTGCAAAGACCATAAGAGTAAATTGCCAAACAATGCGTCTGACTCCACTGTAGTTGCCAACAAGAAGGCACCTATTGTACTGAAACATTTGGGAGTAGACAAACAAAAACTTCTGCCATACGTTACCTGTTCGGAGGCTGCCGTAGACAGTTTATTGGCTATTGCAGATACCATTTATTCGCGAACCAATCAATATCAAATAGAAGATTGGGAAATGGATACGAATAACAATGCGCAAGCTAAAACAATCTATAAAGACACCATTCCCACCATCCTCGCTTTGTATGATACGTATTCACAACTTTCCATTCCAGGAGTTGACGTTGCAAGTGCTTCCTTTGTATGGCACGAAGTTGCTCAACAACAAATGAAGCATTTTTATGAAGCAACAGGTAGCAAATGGCATGAGCCTGCATGTAGTAAAAAGTTTTTCAAAGCTATAAATGGCATGTTGGATGTATACGAAGGAGGCAATCAGTTTGAAATAAATAGGGTAGCAAGTTGTGCCACAATGCCTATCGACTATCAGTTGATTGGAGCATATAAGCAGTTAGCCGATTTGTGTAAGGATAAGGAGGTGTATACGCTTGTTCATGACGATTATTTGTACACGTTGACTGTCACCCGAATGTTCAATAAATCAATAGAAGATACTTACTCTGATTTGCCTCACGAACTATCAGACCAATTTAAATGGTTATTACAATCAAAGTTGCGCAACACCAACATGCTTGTCAAGAACTATAAAAAGGGAAAAATAAATAAGGCTGCAGTTATCAAAGAACTGAAACAACACATTTGCATTGTGAATAACAAAAAAGAAAAACTAACAACCGAGGTATTAGAGAAAACAAGAGACAACTTTAGATAAACACCCCATTAAAATTGAAGCATAATGAAAGTGTCTGCATTTTATGAAGAAATCTCCAATTTCGTGGAGAAGCATTACACCGTTCGTCCATCTATTAAGTATGTTGACGAAAAGTCGGTGGAGATCGGCATTAAACCAGCTCTGTTTATTCCAACAATCAATCTCACATTGCACATCGATGCCATGAGAAAGGATGTAATTTGTCTGTCGTATCATTGTAGCGCAGCAGTCGCCCTTATGGTTGCTGGCGCAGCAGAGTTCCTCGAAAAAATGATTCCCAATGGCATTGAATTTCTAACCGAAGATAAACGTATCAATGTTTTCCCAGAACGTGTTGCAGAGTTCTCTAAGGTCTCAACCTACCTCTCTCTATCTTCAATTCAATTTAATGAAAAGGGCGTGGAGCTGCTTTTGGACATGAAATAGGTGCTTGAATAGTGCTTGGATAGGGTTCCTTTTTGCATAACAATCCCTCACCGTGATAGAACGAGAACGTCTCTACCCCTCTATAAAAATGAGTGGTTCTAACAAGTAGACTTGTTTGCATTGTTAAGCCCATGTTGTAAGTGGTGTTCGAATTTAAAACCAACCAAAAACGAAAAGGAGGACTATAAGATGAGTTATTCAACAGAAGAAAAAGATTGGCTTCGTCGTATCAGCAACAGACAGTCTGGAACCGATCCCCATGCAGAAAAGCAGGAAACAAGACCTATAGCCAACAAGCCTAAGGTTCAGAATAAAGCTAAGAAAAAAGGACGAGGCTTTAAAGACATTGCAGGAATGGAAAATCTGAAACAAATGGTGATAGAAAATTTCATCAATGTGCTCCAGAATAGTGAATTAGCCAAAGCTTATGGCATACGTCCTCCTTCCATTCTTTTTTATGGCCCTGCAGGTTGTGGAAAGACTTTCTTTGCTGAAAAAATGGCTGAAGAGATTGGTATACATTTTATGAAAGTAGTGCCAGATGATTTGGCTTGCACATGGGTACATGGCACACAGCAAAAGATAGGAGAAGTCTTTAAGGATGCCGAAAAACATGCTCCTACATTACTCTTCTTTGATGAATTCGATGCAATGGTGCCACGCCGCACAGGGAGTGAAGCAAATCAGCATTACGACAGCGAAGTAAACGAGTTTCTGTGTATGCTCAACAATGCGTCCGACAAAGGCATTTATGTACTTGCTGCTACCAATCATCCCGAACGCATTGATAAAGCTGTGCTAAGAACAGGACGAATCGATGAATTGATTTATGTGGATATGCCCGACCACGAAGCTCGCAAAAGTCTGTTTACTTATGAACTTTCAAAGTTTCCCAAGGACGAAGGCATTGACATCAATCATTTAGCCATCCTAACAGAGGGGTACAACTGCAGCGATATCAACTACATCGTGCAGTCGGCAGCCCGCAAAATGTTTAATAAGGCTATTAACAGCCAAAATCGCAGTTTGCAGAATATTACGCAGACGCAGCTCGAAGAGATTATCTCAAAATGCAGTCCTTCAGTGAGTAGTCGCGATATTCGTGAATATGAAAGGGTGCGCAATGAACTATCTCCTCAAATAACAGGTAGAAACCCCGTAAACATTGGATTTCAATAATTGTTTAAAGACAAATTAAAGATCAAAGTTATGCAAGAAAAAATTTTAGAAGCATTCGAAAACCTCGGTTTTAAAATGCAACCTGCTGAAAGTGCAGGATTTATATTCGAATATGAAGGCAACAAATTCCTTTATATGTCCCACAACAACGACGAGGAATTCTTTAGTATATCCTTGCCCAGCTTTTATGACTTCGAAGAGGATAACGCTACAATCTACAACGCATTGTCTGAGAAAATTAACTCCACCTTGAAATATGTAAAGGCATATACCTTAGGCAATAGCATGTGGCTTTTTTACGAGCGTGAGTTGTTAGGTGAAGAAGATTTTGAAAAGCTCATCTATCACATGATTATGCATTTGGATGCCGCATTATTGTTTGCTCGCAGAACGATTGATGAACTCGAAGCCTTACCTAAAGAAGGCGAGGAGAAGAACGAAGATGACACAACAGATGATAATAACGAAAAGTAGGAGGACGAATTTATGAGCATACAAGAAAAAGTAATACACGCTCTCGAAGAAATGGGCTACAAACCCACAGTGGACGATGACGGCGACGTTATGTTTCGCTATCAGATGAAGTCTCTTTATGTGCTTGGTACGCAGAAAGACGATTGTAACTTCTTAGTAGTAGCACTGCCACAGTTTTATGAGATTGACGAAGGCAATGAAATCAAAGCGCTCACCGTTTGCAACAAACTTACGCGCGAGATGTCATTGGCAAAAGTTTTCATTGACAGAACATTGCAAAACGTAACTGCCCATTACGAATTCTACTTTTGCGATGACGACTGTCTCACATCGCATCTATCAAATTCTTTAGAAATTATAGGTCGCATTCGCTCTCTCTTCTATCAGACATTGAAAGAGTTTGATGATTTAGAAGATGAAAAGTGAGACTGGGAATGTTTATGTCATACAAGATGACTATTGTTTGTAATACTTAATACTTCAATAGCTTGTAATACTTATAGTAAGAAGTAAGTGGTTTGAGAAAAGAGCCCCAATTTCACCTTACCATGCATTGTTTTCTGTGTCATGTGCAATGTGGACATCTCACATTGCTCGAGCACGAATCGGCACATTGGTTAAAGCGTAAAGAGTTTAACTCTGTGAAGTGGTTACTTGCAGACGAAGTGGTTATTGAACAATTAAAATGACTACTGTGAGTCATCATAAAGTCAACATACTATCTGCCTAATCTTAATACAGAGAGTATGCGTAAGGAAGTTTTTTTCAAAAAAAATTGACATCTAATAGTTAATCAAATAACTATCATAGCAGACTGCACGACCTCCAAAACCTTCTTTTTGGAAAATAAGACCTTCATTTAAGTACCAACCACCTTGTTCGTTGCAGGTACCAAAATCAAAATAGCGCACACCTTTATATAATATAGGAGTAGCAGCTATGACATTGCGGAAAAGCAAATCAAGAGCCCCCACCTCACAACCTCTATCATTCGAGGCTATGTATTGCGCATGCACCACTTGTGGTGTAATATAAAGCAAACAACCTGCCAACACCTCATTATGAACATGATCTATGCAAACAGCCAACTGAATGTTACGTGGAAAACGCTGCATAAGAAGCTGCATTTCCTCAAACGTATGCACAGGTAAAGTATCATGACGCAATTGCAACACACCATCCAATATTTGCCAATAAGCTTTTAAATGTTGTGCCCCCATTTCCATACGCAAACAAGCTAATTTTTCAGCTTTCTTCACCTTACGCTTACGCAAAGTACTCAGCGAATATGGCTGTGCAAGGTCTATCACCGAAGAAATTTGACGACTCAACAAAGTAGCTTTATTGCGAAAAAGCCAATATAAATCTTCTTGACATGGATACTCACAATAGATATAAGGCATAGGCTTATAAATCAAAGCATTAAAACCCTGCTCTCGATAATATGCAATTATAGCCTCAAAAACCTCTCCCGTAAGTTTTGCCGTAAGATGTGGTGACATTAGTAAGCCCCCATAAGTAAGTCCACCATGCGATTCTACACATCTACTGTCTTTTCTACAAACATTGGCAGGAAACAAGGCTAAAACCTTACCTTGTGGCTCCAACACCATAAGCGAAGCGTCTGTAAAACGATCGCTATGATATTCCATGTAATTACGATTAAGAAGGAATGACTTTTGTCTAACAATATTATCTACAGCAGCATTCCAAACATCAATATCAGCAGCTGTATATCTTTTTAAAGAGAAATTCATATCAATAAAGCATGTTATTCAGAGCAAAGTTAGTATTTTCCTTTCATTCGCACCTTTATTCTAAAAAAAATCTTTATCTTTGTGACTGCTTAGGCCCCGTAGCTTAGCTGAATAGAGCGTCAGATTCCGGTTCTGAAGGTCTTGGGTTTGAATCCCAACGGGATCACTGGAAAAAAGGAGAGTCATGTGTTGGCTCTCCTTTTTGCTTATATGAGCAGAAAGATCTGGTTGAGAAAAAGTTCTGAAGGTCTTGGGTTTGAATCCCAACGGAATCACTGGAAAAAAGGAGAGTCACGTGTTGGCTCTCCTTTTTGCTTATCGAATGGTATGGGGGAGTGCAGACCTTTATGTGGATGTGTGAAGACAACATCGTG
>UQPD01000040.1 GCA_900542795.1 uncultured Prevotella sp.
GTCAATGAAAACGGCTGTTCGCCTAGGCCCAATTGCACACCTACGGCGTGCGAAGGGCATCGGGGACATATCCAATAACCAGGCATGTGAATTCGGGGTAGACCCTCATTCACATACCTGGCTACCATATATCACCCCGAATGGGGTGAGGCTTGCGCGTGAAAATTCCTGATTAAACTATCAAATCTCATGCAGAACATTTTTACGGATTTTGAACACCCTACCCCAAAGCATCCTAAAGTGTCTAAAAAAAGTATGTTTACTTACTTTGCCTTTTAAGTTAACATACTTAGCAAAGTAAGTTAACTTACTCGGACATGTTAGTTAACTTACTTTTTTGAGAGTATAAATTTTGAGAGTATTTTCTTTTTGACAATAGCTTTGCTTCGATACAATAATATTGAAGCGTATATATAAAGAATGTAGTATTACACTTTCGTTCAGACTAAAGCTGGACGGTCTTTGCTAAACTTTTAGACTTTACAATCTACTAGAGCACTAAGCATTCTGTAATATATATATATGCAACAAGCCCATTGGTAGAACTAAATATGCACCATATTAATTCTGCCAATGGGCTAAGTAATACTTAAGATTTAATACTTAAATATTTTACATGCGTTCATGGAACGAACGAGAAATTACTTCAAGCTGGTGTTCGCGTGAAAGCTTAACAAAGTTCACAGCGTAACCACTTACACGGATAGTAAGCTGCGGATACTTTTCGGGATGTTCCATAGCGTCCTCAAGCATTTCGCGGTTGAGCACGTTTACATTCAAGTGATGAGCACCCTTAGTGAAGTAACCATCCATCATTGTAACGAGGTTTTCTACACGTTCTTCAGCTGTACGACCCAAGCTTTGGGGAACAATGCTGAAGGTGTTAGAGATACCATCCTGTGAGTCACGGTAACGAAGCTTAGCTACTGAAGCCAATGAAGCAACAGCACCGCTCTTATCACGACCATGCATAGGATTAGCACCCGGAGCAAAAGCTACACCTGCGGCACGACCATCAGGAGTTGCACCCGTCTTCTTACCATACATTACGTTTGAAGTAATGGTGAGCAATGAAAGAGTAGGCTGAGCATTCTTGTAAACGGGAAGTTTCTTGAGCTCTTCGTCGAAGTAGTAAACGAGGTCAACACCAAGGTGGTCAACACGATCGTCATTGTTACCGAAGCAGGGGAATTCACCTTCAACATCGAAACCTTCAGTCAAGCCAATATCATTGCGCTTAGCAGTAACCTTAGCATACTTAATGGCTGAGAGTGAGTCGATAGCGATAGAGAGACCTGCTGCACCATAAGCAATGTTGATGCTGGGATCTGTGTCGATAAGCGCCATCTGTGCCTTCTCGTAGTAGTACTTGTCGTGCATGTAGTGAATGATGTTCATTGCATCGTTGTAGATGCGAGCAATCTGCTTAAGAACCATCTTGTAGTTCTTCAATACTTCATCGTAGTTCAATACGTCTGAAGTAAGCGCAGGAATACCCTCGAGCATCACAGTACCTGTCTTTTCGCAACGACCGCCATTGATAGCGAGCAAGAGTGCCTTAGCCAAGTTGCAACGTGCGCCAAAGAACTGAATCTGCTTACCAATAGCCTGATAGCTTACGCAGCATGCAATTCCGTAGTCATCGTTACCACGTACTTCGCGCATGAGTGTATCATTCTCGTACTGGATAGACGAAGTGTCAACACTAACCTTAGCGCAGAATTCCTTCCAGCCTTCGGGCAACTCGGGACTCCAAAGCACTGTGAGGTTGGGCTCGGGTGAGGGGCCGAGGTTGTAAAGAGTTTGGAGGAAACGGAACGAAGTTTTAGTAACCTTGAGTGTACCATCGTTGAAACGACCACCAAGTGACTCAGTTACCCAAGTGGGGTCGCCAGCAAAGATTTCGTTATAAGCATCCATACGGAGGTGACGCACCATACGGAGTTTCATTACAAACTGGTCGATGAGTTCCTGAGCGAAAGTTTCGTCGATGAGATTGTGCTTAAGGTCGTGCTCAATGTAGATGTCGAGGAACGAAGATACATTACCGAGTGACATAGCTGCACCATCCTGCTCCTTAACAGCTGCGAGGTAAGCCATGTAAACCCACTGTACTGCCTCTTGTGCGTTCTGAGCGGGACGACCAAGTTCAAGGCCGTAGTATTCGCCCATCACCTTCATTTCCTTAAGAGCCTTGATCTGTTCAGCAACTTCTTCACGCAAACGGATGCGTGCATCTGTCATGGGGCTACCAATAGCTTGCTTGTCAGCTTCCTTAGCTTCGATCAATCGGTCGATACCATAAACTGCCAAACGACGGTAGTCACCAATTACACGACCACGTGCATAGTTATCGGGCAAACCTGTGAGGAAACCAAGTGAACGGAAACGACGAATTTCTTCAGTGTACACATCGAACACACCATCGTTGTGAGTCTTGCGGTAGTGTGTGAAGATGTCTTTTACATGTTCGTTAACAGGATGACCTTGCTGAGCGCAGGCCTTCTCTACCACCTTAATGCCACCGAAGGGCTTGATGGCACGCTTCAAAAGTTCGTCTGTCTGGAGACCAACAATGAGTTCATTCTCTTTGTCGATGTAACCAGCCTTGTGCGAACTGATAGTTGAAACTGTATCGGGGTCGAGTGAGCGAACACCACCATTAGCACGTTCTTCTTCAAGAGCCTGCAAGCAGATGTTCCACAACTTGCGAGTACGTTCGGTGGCACCAACCAAGAAAGAGGCATCACCTTCATAGGGAGTGATGTTACGCTTTACAAAGTCGGTAACATTGATTTGCTCAGTCCAGGGTCCTTCAATGAAATTCATTTGTATAAAGGGGTTTAGAGTTATAAATGCTTTATCATGCGCCGTCTGTTTTGTCCCATATATTTAGACTACAAACCGTGCATCATAAAATGTTATTTAAAAAAGAGTATAAGTAAAAATAGAAAGCTTGTTATTTAAAGGTAAGCTTATCCTTATGTTTTCGACTACAAAGTTACGACATACTTATAACATCTGCAAAGTTTCAACCGATTTTATTAACTATTTTGTAATAAGTTCAATCTTTGAGCAATAGAGTTGCTAAAGACTGAAGTTTTAATTCCCCATTAAGTAATATCTTTCATATATATAGGAGTATAGGAGGCACCAATCAAGCCCTATATCTGATTATTTGAGTAACAAATTTCTTTATTTTTTACGCCTACCTCACTCCATTCGGTAGAGTGAGGCGAGCGCAAGAGATATCTTATACTTTGCTCGCCTTGAACTACTCTGCTTCGCCAAGATAGGCTGCGGCTCAGAAGTAAAAACGAAAGTTTTTGGACTTTCGTTTTGTACTTCGCTCGCCTTACACTATCTTTGCACACTGAAAGCAAAAGTGTGCTTTCTTTAACTGCGCAACTAAAGAACTATGTCTATCACGAAAACGCGACAAAAACTGCTCGAAGTGGCACGCAACCTCTTTGCCCACAAAGGACTTGAAGCTACAACAATGAATGATATTGCTGCAGCCTCAGGAAGAGGACGACGCACGCTCTATACCTACTTCCGCAATAAAGAGGAAATATATTTTGCGGTAATCGAAGAGGAACTTGAACGACTCTCAGAAAAGATGGATGAAGTGGCTGCCATGAATGTGGAACCTGAAGAAAAGATCTTTGCGATGATTTATGCACACTTGAGCATTATTCGCGATACGGTGGCTCGCAATGGTACACTAAGGGCTGAGTTCTTCCGCAACATTTGGATGGTAGAAAAGGTACGCAAAACCTTCGATGAAGAAGAACGACGCATTCTAACACAAGTTCTTAAAGAAGGTGTGGAGAAAGGACGCTTCCGCATTGAAAACGTCACGCTGATGGCAGATATCATTCACTACTCTGTAAAAGGACTTGAAGTACCTTATATATATGACCGCTTGGGTGAAGGTCTCTCTGAAGACGAAACCTACCCCATCGTTAAAGGTATCATACTACGCGTGCTAAATATGCCTCCAGCAGTAAAGTGACTTTTATTTAAAGATTTTTTAGGCTATCTATTTTACCTCTAAGATTTCCTAATAAAACCTTCTCAATAAACGAATTTAATTTAATCATAAAATAAAATGGGATTATTAACAGGTAAAACTGCCTTGATTACAGGTGCTGCTCGTGGCATTGGCAAGGCTATTGCATTGAAGTTTGCCGAAGAAGGTGCAAACATTGCTTTCACCGACTTGAATATCGATGAAAACGGCGAAGAAACTCGCAAGGAAATTGAAGCTAAGGGCGTAAAATGCTTGGCATACGCTTCGAACGCTGCTAACTTTGAAGAGACTGCCGAGGTGGTAAACAAAATTAAGGAAGACTTTGGTGCTATCGACATCTTGGTTAACAACGCTGGCATCACTAAGGATGGTCTTATGTTGCGCATGACTGAGCAACAGTGGGACGCTGTGATTGCTGTTAACTTGAAGTCTGCCTTCAACTTTATCCATGCTTGCACTCCTATCATGATGCGTCAGCGCAAAGGTTCTATCATCAACATGGCTTCGGTGGTTGGTGTTCATGGAAACGCTGGTCAGAGCAACTATGCTGCCTCTAAGGCTGGTCTTATCGCCTTGGCTAAGAGTGTGGCTCAGGAAATGGGTAGCCGCGGCATCCGCGCTAATGCTATCGCTCCTGGCTTTATCGAAACTGCTATGACTGCTCAACTCAGCGAAGAAGTACGTAAAGAGTGGATGAAGGCTATTCCTCTCCGTCGCGGTGGTCAGACTGAAGATATTGCTAATGTAGCTACCTTCCTCGCTTCGGACATGTCAAGCTATGTTACTGGACAGGTTATCCAGGTTGATGGTGGTATGAATATGTAATAAATAACACCACTTAAAAGTTTACGCTTCGTTTTAAGGTTATGAGGTTATAACGTCACCTTTACTTCAAAGGTAATATTATAACCTCATAACCTTAAAAGTTTAAATCTAATAAAAAGAATATGAATATCCTCTACGAAGACAATCACATTATTATTGCTAACAAGGAAGCGGGCGAAATAGTACAAGGTGACAAAACGGGTGACCGCACATTGGCTGAAGATGTGAAAGCTTACATCAAGGAAAAATATAATAAACCAGGCGAAGTGTTTTTAGGCGTGGTTCACCGACTCGACCGTCCCGTTAGTGGCATTGTTGTGTTTGCACGCACAAGTAAGGCTCTTGCAAGACTAAACGAGATGTTTCGCGTAGGTGGAAAGATTCATAAAACTTACCACGCCATTGTTTGCGCTGCTCCTGCCACACCACAAGGCACACTAACACATTGGCTTACACGTAACGAAAAGCAAAACAAGGCTTATGCTCATTCACACGAGGTTCCTGGTAGCAAAAAGGCTATTCTCGACTATCGCCTAATAGGTTCGTCAGACCGTTATCACTTGCTCGAGGTGAATTTGCACACGGGGCGTCATCACCAAATTAGATGTCAATTAGCTGCTATGCACTGTGTTATTAAAGGTGACTTAAAATATGGTGCTCCTCGTTCTAACCCCGATGGTTCTATCTGCCTACATGCTCGCCACATTGAATTTGAACACCCTGTTAGCCATAAACTTATTTCGGTAGATGCTCCCTACCCCGAAGAAAATAAACTTTGGACGGTTTTTTAAAAGAAACGAGGTCTAAGGTTTAAGTATTAAGTATTAAGTGTTAAGTATTAAGTATTACATTCTTGTATCGCGCAAGCCCTGCAAGAATGTAATACTTAATACTTAACACTTAATACTTAAATTCTGTTTTTCATACAAAAAGAGTAAAACAAATTTGCACATATTACGTTTTTCGGCTAACTTTGCAGCGAAAGCATAATGTTAGCCTTTTAAGGTTCAACATTTTTCTATAAATAATTGAAAATGACTATAGCTATAATCAATGCCATGCATAAAGAGCATGAGCAAATTGTGGCACTTTTAACGGAGGTTAAACACGTTGAAGAAGGACACTTTAGCTTTGTGGAAGGCGAACTCAACGGAAAACACCTTGTGCTGATGGAAAGTGGCATTGGCAAGGTGAATGCTGCCGTAGGTGCTGTTGAACTGATTCACCGCTACAAGCCCGATGCCTTAATTAACACTGGCGTAGCTGGTGGCATCGATTCGACACTGCAAGTTATGGACGTGGTGGTAGGCAAACAAGTGGCTTACCACGATGTGGATTGCGGTCCTGAATCAGAACTGGGACAGGTGCAAGGTCTTCCGCTATACTATGAAGCGAATGCAAAGCTCTATAACACTGCGATAAACATTGACGCTGGCGAAACTACACTACATGGTGGACTAATTTGCAGTGGTGACCAATTTATTACTGATAAAACACAACTCCAAAAAATAAAAGATCGCTATCCCGAAGGATTGGCTGTGGACATGGAAAGCGGTGCTTTGGCACAAGTGTGCTACCTCTATGGTGTTCCCTTTCTGAGTTTCCGTATTATTAGTGACACGCCTGGTGCTGACAAGCACTTTGACCAATATCAAAACTTTTGGGAGACAATGGCTGAGCGCTCGTTTGGCGTAACTAAAGCCTTGCTCGAAGCGCTCACAAGCATGTAATGGGAATAGAAGCTAAATAGGCAGCAAACAAAAAAATTGCTGAAAATTGCGTTCCTTCCCTATAACAATAACGAAAATGAAAAAAATACCCAGCTTTACAATAGACCACACCCGTTTAAATCGTGGTATTTACGTTAGCCGTAAAGACCAAGTGGGAAACGAAGTGGTTACTACCTTTGACATCCGCATGAAGTTGCCTAACCGCGAGCCTGCTTTAGGACAAGGTGCTATTCACACCATCGAACATTTGGCTGCCACTTTCTTGCGTAACCACCCCGTGTGGAAAGACCGTGTGGTGTATTGGGGACCTATGGGATGTCTCACGGGTAACTATCTGCTTATGAAGGGTGACCTTACGAGTGCAGATGTACTTCCCTTAATGAAAGAGACTTTTGAATTTGTGGCAAATTATGAGGGAGATATTCCTGGTGCTACAGAACGTGACTGCGGAAACTTCCTTTTGCAAGACTTGCCCATGGCACGCTATGAGGCTCGCAAATATTTAGAGGTTCTCAACAACGCCACAAGCGACAACCTGAACTATCCAGCGTAAACACCCTATTGCTACGCTGCACAGCATACAAAAGAAATTAACAAATCTATATCGTCTGATCTTACTTAATAGAGAAGACAACCTAAATTCAACATCCTTTTATGAAAAAAATCTCCATCATGCTCTCAGCTCTTTGCTTGGCAGCAGGGGTTCCTACCCTCTCTATGGCACAGAGCTCAGAATTTACGTTGGACACAAAAGTTCCGGCTAATCCTGACAACGAACCTCGTCCTGTTTTCCCTGTTCCTACTGCTCGTCAGTTAAAGTGGAATCAAACAGAGTTCTATGCCTTCTTTCACTATGGCATAAACACCTACACTGGTAATGAGTGGGGTGATGGTAGTGAAAGTGAAACTTTATTTGCTCCAACAGGTAAACCCGACCCTAAACAATGGCTCAAAGCTATCAAGGCTGGTGGTATGCGTGGTGGTATTGCTGTAGTAAAGCACCACGATGGTTTTTGCCTTTGGCCTACCAAAACAACTGAACATAGTGTTAAGAAGGCTGGTAACGCAAATGGTCAAGCAACTAACATTCCACGTGACTTTGCTAAGGCTGCTCAAGAATTAGGCCTAAAGTATGGTTTCTACATTTCTCCGTGGGACCGTAATAGTGGATATTGGGGTGAAAAGAAAGATGGTCAATACACCGACAACTATGCCAAGCACGTTTTCTTTGCACAATGTGCCGAAATGACTGAATATGGCAAAGACCAATTTGAAATGTGGTTTGATGGTGCAACTGGCGATAATGGATACTATGGTGGTACCAACGAAAGGCGCACAATTGACAATGCTACTCGTTACTATGACATTCCCAATCTCCGCGACTCTATTCACAATGCATGTCCCAATATTATCCTTTGGGGTACTGGTGGCGAAGCTCGTTGGATTGGTAACGAAGCTGGTTGGGCTGGCGAAACTTGCTGGTCAATGGGTGATGGCACAAGCGGTGATGAAAACGCTTGGAAGTGGTTCCCTGGCGAAAGTGATGCTAAAGCAACTACTGGCGGTTGGTTCTATCATGACGGTGAAAGATGCAAATCGGCTGATGAGATGTTCAAAATTTACCTTGAAACTGTAGGTCGTAACGCAACTCTTATTCTGAACTTCCCTCCCGACAAACGTGGTCTTTTACCTGATGCTGACGTTAATAACCTTAAAGCTTTGGGTGAGATGCTAAGAAAGCGCCTCGGCACAGACCTTGCTAAACAAGAAGGTGTAAAAATTACAGCAAGCGATGTACGTGATGCTGGTGCTAAACGCAACTACCTTGCTAATAACATGGTTGATGGTGACTCTACCACTTATTGGGCATGTAAAGATGGCAACAAGACTGCTACTATTACAGTAGAATTGCCCCAAGTTAAGAATATCCACTATGTAGCCTTGCAAGAGTACATCCAATTAGGTCAGCGCATCAAGGGCTTTACCATTGAAACAAGTACTGATGGTAAGAATTGGGCAAAGAAGGGTGGCAACATCCAAACCACAACTGTAGGTTACAAGCGTATCATTCCGCTCAATGGTAACACAAGCAATAGCTATGATGGTGGTACTAACGCTAAATTCGTTCGCGTAACGATTACTGACAGCCGTGCTTGCCCCACCTTGCACACTCTTTCTATCTTCTAATTCTTAATCTCTTGACGATATACAATGAAAATTAAGCAATATATAGCTCTTGCTGCTCTTACGATGCCTTTGGCAGCCTCAGCACAGAGCAACGAAATAAACTTTGAATCGGAGACTGGTTATACGTCTATTGGTGTTTTCGATACTTGGGAAAACTCACCTTTCCGCACAGGCAAATTAACTGGTAACGTAAAAGTAGTTACAAACCCTAATAAGGCTGCTGATGAATTGGCAGGCGAGGTTAATCCCTCTGAAAAGGTCTTAGCTTTCCAACGTTCACGTTTTGGTAGCAACACCTTTGGCGTACGCGTTAATTTATCAGAACCTATAGCTCTTTCGCAAAACGAAAAATATGTGCACGTAATGATGCTCAAGCCCAAAGCAGGTCGCGTTATGTGCTTTGCATTGGGTAGTCGTGCAGATCGTCCTTGGCAGTCTAAGGAAGTTGTACAGGTTGAAGCTTCAAGTATTACCAAAGTGGGTAGCGATAGCAAATGGTACGACGCTGTTTTTGCACTTACTGGTGCTAATGGTGTAAATGTACATAGCCTTGTTTTTGCTCCTGAGGTTGAGTCGCAACATGATGCTACTCAAGATTATGTGGCATACATCGACAATATCGTTGTTAACAACTCACCGATAGCTCGCATTACATACGAAGCCTACCCCACGAACTTTGCTAAAACCGAAAAGCTTAGTCGCTCTGATCGCTATACGAGAAACGTATACATGAAGAGTAAGGATGGCGAACAAACTATTGCTGTTAGCCAACAATCAGATAAATTGATTTTACAAAATCGTTTGTCTTCACAGATGAAAGCTAAGGCAGGAGAAGAAGTTGCTGTAAACATTGGTTACAATGGAACTTGGATGAACGCATATGTTTATCTTGACAGGAATCAGGACGGTAAGTTCAATTGCAACTTGAACGATAATGGCACCCCCACTAACGAAAGTGATGTGATGAGCTATTCGAATTATAAAAACAAAAATAGCAAGGGTAACCAAAACGGAAGTGCTGACACACGCACTTTGCCCAACTTCACTATTCCCGCCAACTTGAAACCTGGTTTCTATCGCTTACGCTATAAGATGGACTGGGATTACATTGATGCTGCTGGTAATCCCGGTAATGAACAGGGTGGCAACTCAATTAAAGGCAATGGTGGTGTTGTTGTAGACACTCGTTTGAACATTCACACTGACAAGGTAACCCTTACGCGTGGTTTGAGCAACGCAGGTACTAATGGTGAAGTAACTTTGGCAGATAGCGTAACAGCTTTGAATGGTCAGAAAATCCCCTTCGGTCAGCCCATTACTGTAAAATTCCGTCCTGCCGCAGGCTTTAAGTTGGGTGCCTTTACGATTCGTCATGGTTATAACTTGAAGGGTGACTCATTGATTCACGAAACTCCGCAGTATATGGATGTGGTTATCCCTACTTACATGGCTAAGAATAACACTTATACCATCCCTGCAGAACTCGTTGATGGCGATGTTTGCATCACTCCGACCTTCCTCACTACTGAGAGTGGTGGCGAGGCTACCGAAAAGTATGCCGTTAACTTCCCGAAGAATTTGGAAATTAATCGTCCTAGCAAAGACCGTGCATTCAAGAGTTTGTCTTTCAACACCACTTCTAGCACCATTACACAGAAGCTCAACCCAACAAACGACCAGTTGGTTTATCAGGACTTCAGCAATAAGAATATCTACGTGAAAGATGGTGATGTAATTACTACTAACATTGGATACAAACCCAATGGTAACCAGTATATGCACGCTTATCTCTATGTAGACTTAGATGGTGACGGCACTTTCAATACAAGCGTAAAAGCAGATGGTACACCTGCCTTTGACGGCGAAATGCTTTCATACACTTACGCAAATGGAAAGAATAGCAAGGGTCAAAGCGTTGGCGTAAATGATAAAGCAGTTTGCTGCTGGGGTGCAACGAACTCTGTTCCTCAATTCTCATTGCCCGCTGGCTTACCCAAGGGACAATATCGTGCACGTGTAAAAATTGACTGGGACAACGTTGATCCCGCTGGTACATATGGTGACAATTACACCAGCAACTTCATCAACAATAACGCTGGTTATGTTGTTGACTTCAACTTTAACGTAGTTGACGAATATCCTAAAGTTAAATTGGATGTTCAAACAGTTGATGGTTCTATCGTAGGTGCTGGTAACACTGGTTTGCCCGAATATATCATGAAGGGTCAGGACATCAACGTAATGGCTGTAGGTCTTGACAATAACTACGTAGCCAATGCTATTGTTGTTCGTCATGGCAAGAACTTGAATGGTGAACCGACTATTGATGGTGTACAGCAGTGGGAAGAATCTACCGTTAACCTTACTAACGGCAATGGAATTATTCCTGGCGAAATGGTTGATGGTGACGTACGTCTCTCAGCTACCTTCGATAACAATGGTTCTGAATATAACCTTGTATTTGCTGACGAATTTGACAGCGAAGATAATAGTCAGCCTAACTCACAATACTGGAGCCGCTCAACTCGCGAGAATCCTACTTGGAAACGTTTCTGTGCACAGACTGTAGCTGGTCAGAAAAAGACAGGTTGGATTGAAGACGGTAAACTCGTATTGAAGTGCGTAAAGAATACCTTTAACGATGAACTCGACGGAAATGGCAATAAACAACAAATGATTAGCGGTGCCGTTGAATCATCAAATAAGGTAACCTTTACTTATGGTAAGGTTGAAGGTCGTATTAAGAACATCGGTCACAGCGGTAACTTCCCCGCATTCTGGATGATGCCTAACAAGGCTACTTACGGTGGTTGGCCTTATAGTGGTGAAATTGACATCTGGGAACAGATCAATGCAGATGTTGCTGCATTCCAAACTATTCACACGAAGTGGGCTAATAGCAAGAATGATGGTGCTGACTGCATGAACAAACCTAACGATCCGCGCAAGTCTAACAACACACCTGCTGCTCTTGATGAATACCATACCTTTGGTTTGGAGTGGACTGAGGATATCCTCAAATGGTTTATTGATGGTAAGCAAGTGTTCTCTTACGCTCGCAAGACTGGTCTTTCAGAAAGCGATTCTAAAGCACAGTGGCCTTACGACCAACCCTTCTACATCATCCTTAACCAGAGTGTAGGTAATGGTGGTTGGGCAGCAAACCCCGATGTAAACTTTGAATATGAAACTAAGTTCGACTGGGTACGCGTTTACCAGAAGGAAGGTGGCGACTGCACTGCTATCAACACAGCTCAGACAAGCAGTGATGTTGACATTTATGCTTATCCTGGAAAGGTACGCATCGTTAGCGCTAAGCCTGCTCACGTAAGCATTGTTGACTTGCAAGGTCGCGTAGTATTTGCGCAGAATGTTCAGGGTAACGAAAATGTATACCTCCCCAGCGGTGTATATGTTGCTAATGGCAAGAAGGTGCTCGTTCCCTAATTCGTGGCTTATACATAAAGTCGAACCCAATGGTTTGATTTGACTTGATTTCTATAAAGTGTCGTTTGCGATATTGCAAACGACACTTTTTTTGTACCTTTGCAGCATCATATAAAGTTCAATGCAATGACCATTTCAGAACTCTACAAACTATTTACGGAACACCCCGTAATTACTACCGACACACGCAACTGTCCTGCCGGCTCTATATTCTTTGCCCTTCGTGGTGCTTCATTCAATGGCAATGACTTTGCTCTCAAAGCTATTGAGAGTGGTTGTGCCTATGCTGTGGTTGACGATGCAAAATTGCAAAGTGCATCTAAACAGGTTATTGTGGTAGATGATGTTCTAACCACCTTACAACAGTTAGCACACTATCATCGCGAAAAATTGGGTACACCTATTGTGCAGATTACAGGTACCAATGGTAAGACTACAACGAAGGAACTTACGGCAGCCGTATTAGCGATGAAGCACAATGTGCTCTACACACAAGGTAACTTTAATAACCACATTGGCGTGCCTAAAACGTTGCTCCAACTCAATGCACAACACACCATTGCTGTGATAGAAACTGGGGCAAATCACCCTGGCGAAATTGCGGAATTGTCGAAGATTGTAGATGCCGACTGTGGACTTATTACAAACGTTGGACGTGCCCATCTTGAAGGTTTTGGCTCGTTTGAGGGTGTAATTCACACCAAAGGCGAACTTTATGACTATCTGCGCCAAAAGCAAGGGACTTTTATTTTCCTTGATGGTGACAACGAATACTTACGCCCTATTGCACACGATTTGCATGCAGAAACTTATGGCACTCCTGGACATGATTATGGTGTAGAAGGGGAAGTTGTGGAATGCAATCCTTATCTTAAATTCCGTTTCCGCGTGAAAGGAGAAGCTATTTGGCACGAGGTGCAAACACATCTCATTGGTGCATATAACGTGACGAATGCTTTGGCTGCCATTGCTGTGGGACACCATTTTGGCGTAAACGCAGAACAAGCTGCAGAAGCTATTGGTAAATACATGCCTACCAATAACCGTAGCGAAATGGTAAAGACTGCGCATAATACGCTCATTGTGGATGCCTACAATGCAAACCCTACCAGCATGAAAGCGGCACTCGATAACTTTGCTACTATCAACGCTCCACACAAGATGGCTATTTTGGGCGAGATGCGTGAGTTGGGCGAGGTCTCTGCACAAGAACACCAAAAGGTTGCGGAACAAGCGCTAACTACGGGTTGCGAGGAAGTGTGGCTTGTAGGTGAAGCATTTCAAGCTTTCTCTGAACTTGCCGATAGCATTCGTTGGTTCCCTGATGTGGAAGCTGTAACCGTAGCTCTTAAAGATGGCGATTGTCCTGAAGGTCGTCTTGTTTTAATTAAAGGTTCTAACGGAACTAAACTTTTCAAACTTCCTGCTTTGCTTTAAATAAAAAAACAAAAAACTGACGTTTAAATTCTGAGAGTTGAATTTAAACGTCAGTTTTTTGTTGGGTTAAAAGACGACTTCTATATTTGCTTACTCTGCCATTTATTTGAACGCATATAAAGATAGCACAACACAAGAACAATGCTACTATACACTATCTCGCTTGCCCAACACCAAGGCAAAGAAAGACGGAGGTGGAAGATGGCTACCACTACATAGAAGGTATAAACCACAAGGGTGCCAATCTCGATAGCAAAGGCTACACGCGTGTTTCCTGTACCACTAACTGCATGGAAAAGAATTTGAGCAGGAATAGAGAATATATAAGATGTTAGTTGCACATAAAGTGCTACACGCGCAGCCTCCATCAATGGGGCATCTGTTGTAAAGATGCGCATTACCTCGGTAGGGAAAATGGCTATAAGCAGTAATATGGGAATGAGAATGCTATAAGCCATAATAATGGTGCGACGCAACATGGGAGCTACTGACTGAGGCTCACCTTGCCCCATGAGATTGCTCACTAAAGTACTTGCAGTTGAAGCTAAAGCTACCACAGCCATAAAGGTGAAGGAGGATATGTTACGTATGATGTTGGTAGCTGCCAAAGGTTGCTCTCCTAAATGCTCAATGCTGAGGAAGAAGATGAACCAGGTGGCAAGCGATAAGAAGTTTTGCACCATAGTCCATACACTAAGGCCTAAGATACGACCTAAAAGATGAAACTTGAAATGTGGCAACACATTGAGAGCATAACGTGTGTAGGGAATGCTACGCCATGTGTAAACGACGAAGAAAAGGGTGGAAACTGCTTCTGCCATGCTACTACCAATGGCGGCACCTGCTATGCCAAGGGCTGGAAAACCGAAGTTTCCAAATATGAGGGTGTAGTTAAAAACAACGTTGCTAAGCACCATCACTATGGAGTTGAGCGTGAGTGTACGGGTGTGAGTGGTGGCTACAAAGAAGGCACGGAACATCAAGTTGATAAAGGCAAAAAAGAAACCATAAACGCGCCAATGCAAATAGCTATTAGCTGCCTCGTACACACGATGGGAACTTATGAGATGCTCTAAAATGTAAGGCGAAAATTGACGCGTTAGTAAAAACAACACGGTAGCCAACACTAACAGAAAGCCTAAGCTGTGATAGAATATACTACCAATACGCTGATAATTTCCCTCTCCATTACGCCGCCCCATAAGTATTTGTGCTCCGATACTAAAGCCTAAGCCAAGCATAAACACTGTAATAAAAAAGATGCCTCCAAGAGCAGAAGCACCTAACTCAACCTCACCTACACGACCAAGAAAGGCGGTGTCGGTAATGCCAATGAGTTGTTCCATCAAGGTACTAATGAGAATGGGAAAAGCTATCTTCCAAATTTGAGAATAGGAAAACGTGTGCAATTTAGGAAACATGCTGCGTTGCGTTTTTATAAGGATGGTTACAAAAATAGAGTCCGTGCTATAAAATAGAGAATAAAGGCTGTGTTGTCCACGTTGTAAATGTTGTGGTCAACACAGCCTTATATGTAAATTTGCTATTTATTGACTATGCAAAAGAATTACTTGATAGCCTTTTCTGCCTTAGCAACTTTTGCTTTGGCTTTAGCAAATGCCTTGTCATAAGCCTTTTGAGCCTTAGCTTTATCAGCATCAGTCTTAGCAGCCTTTACTGCATCGTAGAGACTCCAAAGGTTGAACTTAGCAGCTGCCTCTTTTTGGATAGCAGTTACCTTGTTTGAGTAAGCTTCTACAGCAGCTTCTTCGGCTGGAGTTGCATAAGCGTGCTTGTAACCCTTCACCTTGTTCCACATACCACGTGTAAAGTCGGGGAAAGAAACGCTTGCGCAGTTATTGTCCATAGAGATGGCACCAAGTTCAGCAATACAGCACCATTCTGCAAGGTCGTATACGTCCATATCGAGGGGAAGACCATGTTGGAGGCAATAGATGAGACGAGCACACATGATGAAGTCCATACCACCATGACCACCTACCTTCTTTGCCAATTCACCAAACTTGGCAAGGATGGGTGATTCGTACTGCTTTTCGAGAGCCTGCTTTTCAGCTTCGGGCATGAAGCTGTGTGAGCTGAGGTTGTCAACCTTGGGCTTATGACCACTTGCAGCCAACTGCTTGCTATCTACAGCGTAACCTTCAACAGGATACTTATTGGCAAAACCCTTAGTACCTGTGAGCTGATAGAGACGGCTATAAGGCTGAGGATTCATTACGTCATGCTGAAGTTCAATAACCTTAGCATTTTCGGTACGAATCAAAGTTGTGGTGTGGTCACCATTGCGGAAATCATTGCAAGGCTTACCAGTCTTCTTCTCAACGAGTTCCTTACCATGCACGCTCTTAGTATCCATTGCAACGAGTGTCTTCATGCGGTCGCCACGGTGAATGTCGAGTGCCTGAGCAACAGGACCAAGACCATGAGTAGCATAAACGTCACCACGATTTTCACGATTGTACTTCAAACGCCATCCCAACTTTTCAGGATCAGAACCATTGGGATTCTTCCAATAGTAATCCCAAAAGTCGTCGAGGTTGTGGATGTAAGCACCCTGAGCGCGAATGATTTCACCAAACACACCATGCTGTGCCATGTTGAGTGTACGCATCTCAAACCAGTCGTAGCAGCAGTTTTCAAGAATCATACAGTTCTTCTGCATTTTCTCTGAAAGGTTTACAAGCTTCCAACATTCTTCGAGGTTCATTGCTGAAGGAACTTCGTCAGCAACGTTCTTACCATGCTGCAAAGCGCATTCTGCAACGGGGAAGTGGTGTTCCCAGTCGGTAGCAACATAAACGAGGTCGATATCGGGACGAGCACAAAGCTGCTTGTAACCATTCTCACCTGAGTAGATGGCTGCAGGAGCAAGACCTGCCTTACGCAAATATTGCTGGCAAGCTTCAGCACGTTCAGGAACATAGTCGCAAAGAGCCACAACTTCTACACCAGGAATAACGCAGAAGTTTTCTACAGCACCAGGTCCACGCATGCCAAGACCAACGAGACCAATACGCACCTTCTTGATTTTAGGAAGTTTAAGACCAAGTACATCCTTCTGACCTGCAGGACGAGCGGGAGTTTCGATATCGATACTACCCTTATTCCAATGCCATTTTGTTGAAGGAGAAAGAGATTGTGCCTGTGCCAAAGAACTGCCCAAAGTAAGCAGTGCTGCAAAAGCAAAAGCCTGTCTCTTATACACATCTCCGAGCCCACGAGACGCGTAGTAATCTCGT
>UQPD01000041.1 GCA_900542795.1 uncultured Prevotella sp.
CGAGATTACTACGCGTCTCGTGGGCTCGGAGATGTGTATAAGAGACAGCTTTAAACTTTCCCTTTGTCCTTTTTTTCCTATTTCAAAAAGGTTCTTATTTCCTACTTAATTTGTTTAATTTTGCATCTGAAATAGTAAAAGTCTTTTCTAAAGGCTGCGATAAAAACCATCCTTTAACTGGAAAAATATGCAAGAAGAATTACTAAATGAAGTAAAGTTTGCCACGGGGTTAAAAATGAACAAACATCGTGATTTTGTGGCTCTTAGCGAGATTATCTTTAATAAGACACATGAAACGATAAGCCCTACCACGCTGAAAAGACTTTGGGGCGTTGTTACTGACCAACAATGCAATCCAAGCACGCATACATTAGACCTTATAGCTGAGTCTATTAACTATAAAAGTTACAAACTTTTTTGCAGACAATGTGAACGACGCGAAAAAAAAGGAAAGAACCAAAGTGAACTATTCTTTGGTTCTGGATGCTATTCCGAAGATTTAGACCCTGATGATGAAATTATTGTAAAATGGTTGCCCAATCGCCAATGCGTGTTTCGCTATTTAGGAAATTCTAAGTTCGTTGTGGTGGAAAGTAAAAATTCACAATTAGATGTGGGCGATACTTTCTCTTGTGAAGCTTTTATAGAAAACGAGGTGCTTAATGTACACAAACTCTCTCATGGTGGAAAAGAGAATCTCTGCTATAGAGCAGGCTTAGACAAAGGCATCAAATTCAGCGTAAAGGAAAAAAATGAAGAGCTTGCTGAAGGCGATATTCAAGAAAACGGGGGGGGTAAAATAAAGCTTTTAGTTCTTCAGAATTCCATGTATTTTAGTATTCTGATGTGATGTAATATTCAAATAATAACTTGCGCAGAATTTGATAATAGCTGCGCAAGTTATTCGTTTTTTCGACTAAAAACAACAAACATCCTTGATAAATCTATCCAATATCATGCTTTATGCCCTTCAAAAATTAAACGGCTCAACCGTCCTATGTAGACGATTGAGCCGTTAGTATATTATATGCAAGCTTGCTATTGCGCCATATTAACGCACACGGATAATAGAAAGTCCATCGCGCTCGGGCAAGATGAGTTGTTCTACACGCGGATCGTTTGCCACATGCAAATTGAAACGACGAATGGCTTCGGTTTGCTCATCGTGGTCGTAAGCTGGGTCTATGACATGACCATCCCACAAAGTGTTGTCAGCCAAAAGGATGGTGCCACTATGCGTGAAAGGCATGAGCAACTCGTAGTATTCTACGTACTGACGCTTGTTGGCATCAATAAAAGCAGCGTCAATGCTCAAATTCATAGGGGGCAACAACTTAAAGCAGTCACCCACTATCATTTCAACACGTGCCTCATAGGGCGCACCCTCAAGCCAAGGACGCGTAAAAGCCTCTTGCTCGTCGTTTATCTCGAAAGTAATGACCCGACTGCCCGCTGGCATGCCCGATGCCATTGCTAATGCCGAATAGCCCGAATAGGTGCCAAACTCCACAACCGTTCGGGGCTGAAGCATTTGCATGAGCATGCGCAAGAGTTGACCTTGCAAATGACCTGACGCCATGCGCGGACGCAACAAATGTAAGTTTGTGGCGCGATAAAGACGCGTAAGATAAGCATCAGGCTGCGTGCTGACGCTCTCTACGTAAGCTTGCAGCGAGGTGTTAGTTGGGGTAAGTTTCTTCTCCTTCATTTTGGAAGAGGTTTTTCACGATGTTCATTTCCATGAACGAGGTGCTCTGCTCCTTACGCTGTGAACCGAGATAGCAAATGCGGTCTTCGGGATGCAACATATTGTCGGAAAGAAGTTTGCGCAAAGCTGCGAGCAAGAACTCGTGTCCGTAACTCTTCATGGGCATGTAAATGGCATAAACACCATATTGCAAAGCAAGGTGACGCACGGTCTTGGCTTTGTAACAAATTGCCAAGATGGTGCTTTCGCCACGGAATGAACTTACGTAACGTGCTGTACGACCTGTATATGAGTCCATAATAATGGCACGGAGCTTCATTTTTTTGGTAGCCATCACTGCCTCTTTTGAGAAGAACTCTGTTACATCGGGATTCTCTGAAAGGGGAATATCAACATCGCCAAACTCCTTAAAGGTGTCACGCTCTGCCTGCCATGCAACAGTTGCCATAGTCTTTACGGCTTCCTCAGGATAATCGCCATAAGCTGTTTCGCCCGAGAGCATCAAGGCATCGGCACGTGAGTATACGGCATTGGCAATGTCGGTTACCTCAGTACGCGTGGGACGCGGATTATGAATCATGCTTTGCAACATCTGTGTTGCGACAATTACGGGCTTATGCGCACGGATTGCCTTATCAACAATACGACGCTGAATGCCTGGGATAAATTCTTGCGGAACCTCGATACCCAAGTCACCACGAGCTACCATGACACCATCGGCTGCCTCAAGAATTTCGTCGATATTGTCAACGCCTTCTTGGTTCTCGATTTTTGCAATGATGCGAATATCGCTGTTATGAGCATCAAGGATACGGCGAATTTCGTATACATCCTCTTTAGAACGTACAAAACTATGAGCAATGAAAGCCACGTCATAGTCGATGGCAAACTCAATGTTCGCCTTATCCTTCTCGGTCAAAGCAGGGAGGTTGATGCGTACACCAGGCACATTCACACTCTTACGAGAGCCAAGGGTAGCATCGTTTTCAACATGACAAATGAGCTGTCCATTTTCTTTATGGTCTACACGTATACCAAGGTCACCATCGTCAATAAGAATTTGTGCACCTTCGTTTACATCGTCAACAAAACCAGGATAGCTCACAGCAATCACCTCACGAGTGGTGCGCTGTTCGGGGCATCCCACAATAGTAACGATGTCACCCTTGTGATAATCAATAGGGTGGTCGGTTGGTGTGGTACGCACTTCGGGGCCTTTAGTGTCAACAAGAATAGCAATGTGGCTCGACACTTCGCGCACGTTGTCGATAACACGTTTCATACCTGCAGCATCTTGGTGTGCAGTGTTGAGTCGCACCACGTTCATGCCGGCATCATAGAGTCGCTGAATGAGTCCTACGTCGCAACGCATGTCTGAGATGGTTGCAACAATCTTGGTTTTCTTATACATTTAGTTAAGTGTTTGTTTTCGATTCAAAAAAGGGGAAAAAATTTTAAGTATTAAGCATTGAATAATAAGTAATAAGTAATAGGGCTATGCAGATGTGCTCTATCATTTACCTCATTAGAATGTAATACTTAATACTTTATACTTAATACTTAAATAATAAGTGCTTCTATCCCCAAACGGTATGAATTAAGACCGAAGCCACATATCACGCCCTTGCAAGCAGCAGCAATCATGCTGTGATGACGAAACTCCTCACGTTGATGCACATTGCTAATATGCGTTTCGATTACAGGGAAGTGAAGCGAACGGATGCAATCGTGCAGTGCAATGCTTGTATGCGTATAAGCCCCAGCATTAAACACAGCTCCTTGCACTCCTTCGCGGTCAGCTTGTTGCAGTCGGTCAATCAGTTCGCCCTCAATATTGCTCTGAAAATAAAGCAGTTCGTGCTGGGCATATTGTTCGCGCAATTGCTGCAAACAAGCGTCCATGGTGCCTGTTCCATAAATGCCAGGCTCACGTTGTCCCAACAAGTTAAGATTGGGACCATTGATGATTAAGAGCTTCATGATTTCTGAATTAAAAAATAAAAGAGTAATTTTGCTTGCAAAGTTACTGGTTTTTCTACAATAAAAAAAGTCGCAATATACAAAACATCTCTATGCAACCCACGATAATCGAAAAATTTTCAAACTACTTGGCTTTTGAAAAAGGATTGAGTGCTAACACCTGTCAAGCTTATGTGTGCGATGTGTGCAAACTCTTCACTTTTATTGAAGATGAAGGAAGAAACTACTTAACATTAACGCTCGATGATTTGCACCATTTTACAGCTGCATTGTACGAAGTTGGTATCTCTACGGTTAGCATAGCACGTATTCTGTCGGGGGTAAGGCATTTTTATCTTTTTCTGCTTACCGATGGATACATAGAGGCCGACCCTACCGAACTGCTTGACATGCCACGCCGTCCCAACCATTTGCCCACGGTGTTGACAATAGAGGAGGTGGATGCTTTGGAAGATGCCATTGACTTGAGCCAAGAAGAGGGACAACGCGACCGTGCTATTATTGAAATTCTTTATAGTTGTGGCTTGCGTGTGAGCGAATTATGTTCCTTATGTCTGTCTGACTTATTTTTAGACGAAGGATTTATTCGCGTTACGGGTAAGGGTAACAAACAGCGCTTGGTACCTATTTCGCCCCGAGCAATTAAGGAATTAAATTTATGGTTTGCTTGTCGTTGCCACATCGAGCCTAAGAAGGGCGAAGAGGACTATGTGTTTATCTCTTTTAGAAGGCGCCAACATTTATCGCGTGTTTCTGTTTTTAAGAATTTGCGTTACTATGCCTTGGAAGCTGGCATTACGCGTCCCATTTCACCTCACACTTTGCGCCACACCTTTGCAACACACTTACTTGAGGGTGGCGCTAACTTACGTGCCATTCAAGTGATGTTGGGACACAAATGTATTGGTACAACACAATTATACACGCACATCGACCGCACCTTCTTGCGCGAACAAGTACTTGAACATTTACCACGTAATATGGAGTAGTTGGTTTAAAAGCTACTATTAGTCTGTAAAGTCTAAAAACAATATTTATTTGCGCTTCGCGCTTGGGGTTAGTCAAAAAACCGATTAAGTGAGAGAAGTGAAAATTTACTTTCACTTCCGAGCGTGAGGTTTTTATTAAAAAATGTCCATCAATGAGCCACAAATTCCCATAAATTTTTATTTTTGAATTTCCATAAATACCCCCAGGGTGTTGCCCTGGACTATGCACAGTTTGCCCTCATGGCGCATTATCAGCGTTACTCACTTAGTTTGTAATACTTAATACTTAATTATTTGTTGAGTGCCTGCAATAGTTGTTCTACGGCTTGTGTGGGGGTTGAGGCTTGCTGCAGCAATGTTACAAATTTAGAACCCACAATAACACCAGCCGTGTGGTTACAAGCCGCCTGGCGTGTAGCACGGTTTGAGATGCCAAAACCAACAAGTAGCGGGTTGCGCAACTGCATGTCCTCAAGTCTTTTGAAATAAGCTTGTTTGGCTTCGTCAAACGACTTCTGTGCACCCGTAACCGAAGCTGAACTTACGGCATAGATAAAGGCGTTGCTGTGCGTGTCGATGGTGCGAATACGTTCTTCGGGAGTTTCGGGCGTGACAAGGAAAATCATTTCAATGCCATATTTCTGAACCATAGCGGCATATTCCGCCTCATAAAGGTCGAAGGGAAGGTCGGGAATAATTAAAGCATCAATGCCAATGGCTTGACATTTTTGGCAAAAAGCTTCAAAGCCATAATGCAGAATAGGATTAAGATAGCCCATCAGCACCAACGGCATGTGAATGGTAGTGCGAATATCGGCAAGTTGCTCAAAGAGTTTGTGAACACTCATGCCATTTTTAAGTGCCTGTGCCGAAGCAGCTTGAATGGTAGGACCATCGGCTAAAGGGTCGCTAAAGGGAATGCCAATTTCAACCATGTCAATGCCACCTCGCTGCAAGGCTTCAAGCACTTGTGTGGTGCTATCGAGCGTAGGATTTCCTGCGCAGAAATAAACAGAGAGGATATTCTCTTTCTTATTATTGAAAAGTTGTTGAATGCGGTTCATAATCAAAAGGTCATTTAATTTGTTTGATAAAAGATTGTAACATCGTGGCATCTTTAAGGGCAGGTGCTGTTTCAAATCCGCTGTTAAGATCGTAGCCAGCAAGATAGGGATGTGAAAAAGTTTGCAACGATGCTACAGAATGGGGTGAGAGTCCACCACTCAGTAAAAAAGGAGTTGGCCCATTATAGCGTTGCAACAGTTGCCAATCGTACGTACGTCCGCTACCGCCAAACTTCAGTGTGGGCGTGTCAAAGAGAAAATAGTCTACTTTTTCCATGTATTCAGCAGTGTCAGCCACAAATGTGCTAACCACAGGCAGCGCACGAATAACGATGAGTCCACGTTCGCGAAAGGCTTGACACATATCGGGCAAGGTATTTCCGTGAAATTGCACGGCATGCAAACCAAAGTTGTTGACATGGTCCATTACTTCGCGAAAGGTGGGATTCACAAAAACCCCCACACGCTTCATTTGTTGTGGCAAATAGTCGGGCACTTGGCTCACGTAGCGTGGCGATTTTTTATAAAAGATAAAGCCCATCCAGTCAGCACCAGTTTGTTCAACAGCACGTATGTTTTCAGCATCGCGCATACCACACACTTTTATAATCATCTTTTTTGCGCTTAATTCAAAGGTTCAATATATTGTTGCAAGGCTTCGCCAGGGTTCTCGGTTTTCATAAAAGCTTCGCCTACCAAAAAACCTCGATAACCAATCTCTTGTAAGTGACGAGCTACTTGGTTGTTAAGCAGTCCGCTTTCAGAGATGGGCAAAGCCTGAGTTGGAAGTTGGGCAAACAATGCTTCAGAAATGGCAGTGTCGGTTTTAAACAACTTAAGGTTGCGATTGTTCACCCCAATAATGTCCACATGCTTGCTGTAAGCAGCCAATTCTTCAGCGCAATGCACCTCCAAGAGCACCTCTAATTTTAAGTTGTGTGCCACTTCTGCTAACTCATGACATTTGTCAGCCCCCAATGCAGCTGCTATAAGCAAACAAGCATCAGCCCCAGCCACACGTGCTTCGAGCAGTTGGTAGGCGTCAATCACAAAATCTTTTCTCAGAATAGGCAAGTTGGTAAGAGAGCGTGCTTTAATTAAGTCTTGCAGACAACCGCCAAAGTAAGTGTTGTCTGTTAACACAGAAATGGCAGCAGCCCCCGCAGCCTCGTAAGCAGGAATGATATCTTCAACTCGTGCCTCGCGTTTAATCCAGTTTTTAGATGGCGAACGACGTTTAAACTCAGAAATAATGCCTCCGCGGTGCGACAGAATAGATTGTCGCATGCTACGCGTTTCGGGGGGCATTGCAGTACATTGGTTTAGCAACACCTCATAGGGAATGGTTTGTTTGGCAGCCTCAACCTCCGTCTTTTTAGTTTCAATAATTTGTTTCAGAATGTCGCTCATGAGTCATTACGCATTGAGGGTTACAAAATGTTCGAAGGTCTTTAGCGCCTTTCCACTTAGCAATGAGGCACGAGCCTCTTCCAAACAGGTTTCAATGTCCTTTTCGGGACAAATGGTTTTAATGCCGAAGGCAGCGTTTACGAGCACAGCATCGCGTTGTTCATCAGTGGCACATCCTTTCAGCACATTGTCGAAGATGGCTGCAGCCTCAGCCGTAGTTTCTCCACCAAAGAGAGTTTGTTGTGGAGCTAACTTCAAACCTAAGGTTGAAGGACGATAAATACTTTCAGAGTGGTTCGTCATCACCTTAAAGTTATCGGTCAGCGAAATCTCGTCGTAACCATCTAAACTGGTAACCACGGCAAAGTTAATGCCGATGTGTTGCAATGTGTTGGTGTAAAGACGCATCTGTTCGAGCGTAGCCACTCCTAAAAGTTGACTTGAGGTGTGCGCAGGATTTACCAATGGACCTAACAGATTGAAGATGGTCTTTACTTTCAGTTGTCTTCGCAGGGGACCTACAGCTGCTAAGGCAGGATGAAAGAGTGGGGCGTGCAAATAAGCCATGCCACATGTTTCAATGCTCCGTTTTAGTGTGTCAACGTTGTTTGTAAACTTCACGCCATGTTGTTCAAGCACGGTGCTCGCTCCGCTTACTGACGAGGCACCATAGTTGCCATGTTTAGCCACTTTATAGCCAGCACCAGCCACAACAAAGCAAGCACAAGTTGAGATGTTGAAAGTATTTTTACCATCACCTCCCGTACCTACAATGTCAAGTGCGTGATAGGCTGAAAGGTCTGTGGGCAATGCACGTTCAATGAGTGCATCGCGAAAGCCCAATAGTTCGTCAACATGAATATTGCGCAAACGATAAACACTGAGCAATGAGGCAACTTGTGCCTCAGCATATTGCTTATCGGCAATGCCTAACATCACATCGTGAGCTTGTTGGCGTGTGAGTATGTTGTGTTGATAGAGATGTTCAAGAATTTCTTTCATTGCATGTGTGATTTACAAAGTTGGCAATGATTTGTCTTCCACAAGGTGTGAGAATCGACTCTGGGTGAAACTGAATGCCGTGTACATCGAATGTGCGGTGTTTCAATGCCATCACTTGTCCTTCATCGCTTATAGCTGTTACTTCTAAACAATCGGGTAGGTTTTCAGACTTCACCACCCACGAGTGATAGCGTCCAACTTGCATGTCGTGTGCAATGCCATCGAATAGGTAGTCGTTTGCTACAATGTGTGCTGGGGTTTGCACGCCATGAAACACTTGTGGAAGATTGTAAAGTGTTCCGCCAAAATATTCGCCTATGGCTTGTTCGCCTAAACAAACACCTAAGATGGGTTTGCTGTCAGCATAGTGTTCAATTACTTGTAGCAATAACCCAGCTTCAGAAGGGATGCCTGGCCCTGGCGAAAGTACAATCTTGTCGAATGCTGCCACATCTTCTAATTTAAAGCAATCGTTGCGCCATACGGTAACGTTGGCTCCTTCTTCTTCAAGCATTTGAAAAAGGTTGTAGCAGAAGGAGTCGTAATTGTCAATCAATAGAATGTTCATAGATATTGTATGTGTGTTCAGCGGTCTGTTTGTTCTTGGGGTGTTTCAGCCAACAGAATGGCTTTACGCAAAGCCCCTAATTTGTTGTTAACTTCTTGCAATTCATATTCCTCGTCGCTTGCGGCAACAATGCCACCTCCTGCTTGGAACCACAATTCTCCATTACGGCTGATAAACGAGCGGATGGTAATGGCTTGGTTTAATGTGCCGTTAAGTCCGATAAACCCTACACAACCTCCATAGGCACCACGGTTGTGTGGCTCATATTCGCTAATGAGTTGCAATGCTCGCACCTTGGGAGCTCCACTTAGAGTGCCTGCTGGAAAGGTGTCGGCAAGTAGTTGGATGGGATTTGTGCCAGGACGTACTTTTCCGCTAACACGACTTACGAGGTGAATAACATGGCTATAGAATTGAGTGTCTTTTAAAAAGTCAACTTTCACATCTGTGCAATGTCTGTTCAAGTCGTTGCGTGCCAAGTCTACTAACATGGTGTGTTCAGCATTTTCCTTGGGGTCGGCAAGCAAGGCAGCCGCTGCTTTTTGGTCGGCTTCGCAATTTCCTTGTCTACGTGTAGTTCCTGCAATAGGGTCGATATATGCCATGCCATTGTCTGCAATGCGGCAATGTGTTTCGGGCGAAGAACCAAAGATGCGGAAGCCTCCAAAGTCGAAGTAGAACAAATAGGGCGAAGGATTGATGCGTCGCAAAGCACGATACAGCTCAAAGTCGTCTCCTTCGTATTTTTGCACAAACCTACGCGATAACACTATTTGAAATACATCGCCTCGTTTGCAATGTGCAATGCCTCGACGTATGTTTGCCTTGTGCTCTTCGTCTGTTAAAGGCGAGGTTGTGTCTCCTATTGCATGAAAAGCATAGGTTGCGTAGTTACGACTCATTACTGCACTGGCAATGTGTTCTGACTGACTGGCTTCGCCATCGGCAATCATCTCTAAAAGTTTCAGTTCACTGCTGAAGTCGTTAAATACTAACAGATACTTATATAATATATAATGTATGTCGGGGGCATCGTTGCAACTTTCTTTGCTGTCTTTTATGGCAATGTTTTCAAAATATCGCACAGCGTTAAAGGCGGTGTAACCATACAAACCGCAATAACTGCTGTCAGCACCTTCAACATGAAACATTTCAATAAATTGCTCAAAGGCATCTGCCACGGTGTATGTATCGGTTATCTTTTCTTCGTGAATGGATTTGTCGGGATATACCATCACAGCCTTTCCATGACTGACGCTGAACGAAGCCAAAGGCTCTAATCCAATAAACGAACGGTTGTTTTCACTCCCATGGTAGTCCGAACTCTCCATTAGCGCACTTTGTGCAAAGAGGTCGCGCACCTTTAAATAGGTGCTTACCGGGGTACTTAAATCACCTGGTAATGGCGTGGTTTTTACTGTATAGTGGAAAAACATAAGGTTTTAAGTATTAAGTGTTAAGTATTAAGTATTACAATGTTAAGTATTAAGTATAAAGTATTACATTCTAATGTGTACTTCTTAAGTATTACAATGTTAAGTATTACATTCTAATGTGTACTTCTTAAGTATTACAATGTTAAGTATTACATCTAATGTGTACTTCTTAAACATTGCATGTTTAACACTAATCTTTAAACTGATTCTTAAACTGATCTTTAAACTTTAAGTAGGTTGCCATGTCTTTATCTCCACGTCCTGAGAGGGTGAGCACAACAATGTCGTTGGGCTTAAAGTGTAGACGGTGTAAGGCAGCTAATGCGTGGGCAGACTCTAAGGCGGGCAATATGCCATCCATGCGGTTCAGTTCGTAAGCAGCTGCTAAAGCTTCATCATCGTTAATGGCTAATGCAGTGGCACGTCCTGTTTTTACGAGATGAGCATGGAGCGGACCTATGCCAGGATAATCAAGTCCAGCAGAGATAGAATAAGGCTCCACAATTTGTCCATCTTTGTCTTGAATTACTAACGAACGGAAACCATGCAACACACCTTCTTCGCCAATACTCAGAGTGGCAGCCGTTTGTCCTGAATCAACACCCTTACCACCTGCTTCGGCATAAATAATGCGTACGTCCTTATCGTTGAGGAAGTTAAAGATGGTACCCGCAGCATTCGATCCACCACCAATGCAAGCTACCAGGTAGTCGGGCGTAGGACGTCCTTCTTTTTCTTGCAACTGTACACGTATCTCCGCACTAATAACACTTTGCAAGCGTGCCACAATGTCGGGGTAGGGGTGTGGACCCATAGTTGAACCAATTAAATAAAATGTATCTTCGGGATGACAGCACCAGTCACGAATAGCTTCGTTACAAGCATCCTTCAGTGTTTGGTTACCACTTTTCACGGCTACTACTTCGGCACCCAACAGTCGCATCTTCTCAACATTAGGTTTTTGACGTTCCACGTCTAATGCTCCCATGTAAACTATGCAAGGCATCTGCATCAGAGCACATACCGTAGCAGTAGCCACCCCGTGTTGTCCAGCACCTGTTTCAGCCACAATACGCTTTTTACCCATGCGACGTGCTAACAGAATCTGACCAATGGCATTGTTAATTTTATGTGCGCCTGTATGGTTCAAGTCTTCGCGTTTCAAGTAGATCTTGCAACCATGAATGTGGCTCAAACTTTTTGAAAGATAGAGAGGCGAAGGACGTCCCACATAGTCACGCAGCAAAGCGTTAAACTCATTCTGAAAATCATCACTGTCAATAACGCGACGATAGTTCTCTTGCAATTCGCTTACGCACTTTTGCAAAATTTCGGGAATGTACGAACCGCCGTAGCGTCCAAAGAACCCGTTGTTGGTTACATCATATTGGCTCATATATGTCAAGTTTTTTGTTTTTGTTCTATTTGTAAAAGCAGATATGAAAAAAGCGGTACCGTCGTAAGCATCGACGTACCGCTTTGTATTCATAATCAACTATGGCATTCAAAAAAAATGAAGGAGAGGATGTTATACGGTTTGTCAGCCTACGACTATAAGTTGTAAGCGGCGCCACCAATAGTTATTATTTATTGAGTTGTATAACATTTTGCTCTTGTTTTTATTATTTCTGTTTGCAAATGTATAGCATTGTTGTTTAATTGCCAAACAAATGAAAGAAAAAGTTTGTATTTGTGGTGTTTTTTTCTTGAATAGAATAAGAAAGGTGTTATTTTGTAAACAAAACATGGCAATCTATGGCATCGTTTTCTTTTTACTAAAACATCCTTACTTTGTTTTGTCTATAAGTTTTGTTGATATGTAAACTTGCGTCAAAATCTTTAAGGGAAGACTCTTCGTTTTGTCAACTCAATGTATCGTAGTGCATTTTTTAGAAAAAAGCTTGCGAAACACCATGCTTATGCGCGTAACTTTTGCTAATTTTGCCAGATAATTTGTGACAATATGAAAATAGGATTTGACAACGAGAAGTATCAGAAGATTCAGTCTGAACACATTAAAGAGAGAATTTCTCAGTTTGATGGTAAACTTTACCTCGAATTGGGAGGTAAACTGTTTGACGACCATCACGCAAGTCGTGTGTTGCCAGGGTTTTTGCCCGACAGCAAGTTGCGTATGTTCCAAAAGATAAGCGATAGCATAGAAATTGTTATCGTTATCAGTGCCGCTGATATCGAAAAGAATAAGAAGCGTGCCGACTTGGGCATTACTTACGATGAAGATGTGCTCCGTCTGAGAGGTGAATTCCAAAATCTGGGTTTTATGGTGGGTTCGGTTGTTATCACTCACTACAATGGTCAGCCTGCTGCCATACAGTTTAAGCAACGTCTTGAGCGCGATGGCATCAAAACCTATTGTCACTACTTAATTGAAGGTTATCCACACGATGTTAAACTTATTGCTTCGGATGAGGGTTTTGGTAAGAACGATTTTGTAGAAACCGAGCGTCCCTTGGTAATCGTTACAGCACCTGGTCCTGGTAGCGGTAAGATGGCTGTCTGCTTAAGCCAACTTTACAATGAGAACAAGCGTGGTGTGCGTGCAGGATATGCTAAATTCGAGACATTCCCCGTATGGAACCTTCCGTTGAAGCATCCTGTTAACATTGCTTACGAGGCAGCAACAGCCGACCTTAACGATGTTAACATGATCGACCCATTCCATTTGGAGGCATATAATAAAATAGCCATTAACTACAACCGCGACATTGAGATTTATCCTGTGTTGAATGCGTTGTTCGAGGGCATTTATGGCTCAAATCCTTACAAGTCGCCTACTGACATGGGTGTAAACATGGTAGGTTTCTGCATCAGCGATGATGAGGCTTGCTGCGAGGCTTCGAAAAACGAAATTGTGCGTCGCTATTATGAGGCAACTAACAAGTTGGCGCGTGGTGCTTGCAACGAAGCTGAAATCAGCAAAATACAAATGCTGTTTAATCAAGCCCACATTAACACCGACTTCCGTCGCACCACCACAGCAGCTAAGGCATGTTTACAGAAAACAGGTCACACCTCATCAGCCATTGAATTAGAAGATGGCACGATTATAACAGGCAACTCAAGCGAGTTGTTAGGTTGTAGTGCTGCATTGTTGCTCAATGTTATGAAGCATTTGGCAGGCATTGACCATCACTTAAAGTTGATTCCTCAGTCGATGATTGAACCTATTCAATACACCAAAATCAATTATTTAGGTGGTCACAATCCCCGTCTGCACACCGACGAGGTGTTGGTAGCTCTCTCCGTATTGTCAGAGAACGATGAGAATTGCAAAAAGGCATTAGAGCAGTTACCCAAGCTTCGCAATTGTCAAGTGCATTGCACTGTGATGTTGAGCGAGGTAGACCAAAAGATTTTTAAGAAATTAGGTGTTAACCTTACTTGCGAACCCGTATTGAAAAATCGTTTCAAGGGAAATGCTTAAGGTTTGTATATAAAAAAGTCTTGCCAATCAAAAGTTTCTTCTTTTGATTGGCAAGATTTTTTTTGGTATATTCTATATTCTTTTTATCATTACTGATGCGTTCTCCCAATAAGTCTATATCGATAGTAGGACGTGCTTTGAAACCATCTAAGGCAAATAGTAGCGAACTTCCTTTTAATAGGAAGTGTCTCTTGTAAGGGCTTGCAGATATACGAAACAACAAACGCTCGTGTAAATATCTGACTAAGACCTTCATATACTCTTGTTTTTCCTCTTTTGCAAGGTTCAGCAAACGTGTTCTAATAGATTTTCCTGTATTCTTTGTCATAGTCTTGTTTCCAAATATTTGGTTAGGATGTTTTTTACTCTTAGTCTTTTAGCGTAATCGTGGAGCAATGATATATTGCGATTCTCTTTTTTAAGATAGTTATCTATAATTTCACCGCAAACATCAAGTCCTATTTTATTTCGATACTTTACGGCATCACAAACTGTTCGTTCCATATCTGTGATACGTACTATATATCCTGAAATTTGTTTTTGAATAATGCCAAAATTCAGGTTCTCTGGTTTCCAAAAAAAGAGTTCTATAGGAGGATATTCTGGCAAACGAACCTTACGCTTAGCTTCAATGGCTATGCAAGTTGCTGATGGTACTTGTGTAGAAAGTTCATAATGTGAAAATGCGCTATACAGACATAGAACTCCATTAGGTATAATGCGTTCTACATCAATCATGTTATTAGCCAAAGCAGAAGTTTTAACATAAACCCCTTTTCGTATTCGCATAAGAGTTCCGTTATCTGTTGCACGACGAAGTTGTTCATATTCACTACGGTCTTTTATTTCACCTGTGGTTATGAATCCTCCTTTCTTTTGTATTGTGTCAAAAATCGTATTCTTATTCATGTTCTTATTTGTTTTGGTGCAGCCTATTTTATGCAAAGATAGTGCAAACCGAGTGTAAAACATCAAGCTTGCTTGAATGTTCTACCGAGGTGCAGCCTATCTTATGCAAAAATACGATTACTAATTGAGAATAGCTAATTTTATATGTAAAAAGTTACGGAGATTATCAATATTCTCCGTAACTTTTTACATATTCTTTTACAGATAACTTTTTAATAATACAAGTCGAGTATGAGGGGAAGATGGTCGCTGAAACCTCCTTGATAATAATTGCCTAAGAAGCTGCGGTAGGGATGAAGCCCCATACCATTTTTGTCGGTTTGTAGTAAAAAAGGAAAGTCAACAATGCGACATGCTTGAGGGCGTGTGTGCAATGCGTTGGTAAGTGAGGCATTATTATATAAGAGTTTGTCGTTTACTATAAAATGGTCCAATTGGTTCCATGCCCCTTGAAATTTATAAGTACCAGCCACATCACCACGTCCGTGCATTTGGTGCGATAGCAAATAAAGCGTGTTGGCTGTAATGGAGTGGGGAAGTGCAGGAGGTAATTCCGTCATTAAATGTTCTGTAAAAATAGCTTCGGGATAATAAGCATTAAAGTCACCCATTATAATAATGTGTGCATCGCGCCTTTGTTGCATTACCAAGTTCACCTCATTGCGCAAAGCTTTGGCAACATCAGCCCGATAAAGCATAGCCGTTCTTCCACCCCGACGACTGGGAAAATGACAGACAAAAACATCCAACGTATCTCCCGTAAAGAGCAACCCCGTTACATGCAAGACATCGCGTGTAGGTCTGGCATTTTGTTTAGGAGGTGCTATGCGTAAAGCATTTTTGCTGATAAGTTGAAAACGATGAGGTTGATAAATCAAAGCCACGTTAATGCCACGCACGTCAGGCGAGTGAGTTATGACATAATCATATTCCATTCGCCAAAGTTTGGTGCGATGCACTAAGTTCGAAAGCACACTGTCGTTTTCAACCTCAACCAAAGCAATTAAGTCGATGGGTTGTTCCTCGCCTGCAGCAGCAATAACACGCGATATTTTTGAGAGTTTACTCCAATACCGTTGACTGGTCCATTGGTAACTCCCCTGTGGTGTAAAGTCATTGTCGGCATGAGTAGTCGAAGGAATGGTGTCGAACAGATTTTCAACATTATACTCCATAATGCGGATATGCTTTTGGGCAAATAGGGGCAATAAAGTACAAAGCAATCCCATCGAACACACAAAGGTGCGCCATCTCCCTATAAAGCTATACATCTTACTCATGATGATAAGGTTCGCCACGCAATATAGTCATGGCACGATACACCTGTTCCACAAAGAATAAACGTACCATTTGGTGTGAGAAAGTCATTTTAGACAACGACAACTTATCTTTAGCCAAAGCATAAATGGCTGGCGAAAAACCATAAGGTCCACCTACAATAAAAACCAATCTTCGTGCACCTAACGTCTGTTTCTTTTCAAGATAGGCAGCAAATTCAATAGATCGATATTCCTTTCCACCTTCGTCCAATAACACCACGTGGTCACCATCGCGCAGTTGTTTTTGCAAAAGTTCTCCTTCGCGTTCTTTTTGTTGTTCGGGAGATAAAGCCTTTGTGTTTTTAAGTTCAGGAATCACCTCCATGTCAAAAGGCATGTAGTGTTTCACCCGTTCGGTGTAATCGTTTATTAAGGCAATCAGGTGTTTGTCGATAGTTTTGCCTACAACTAAGAAAAGTACTTTCATTGAAGAAGGGAACTGGAAGTTACAAATAATGTTTTAATGTGATAATGGGATGCCAAATAAGCATGCGTGGACCGCACCATCTCATAACTTGTCGCATCATTTCGCGCTTTTGTGGTGCATAGCAGTGAATAGGACATTTCTTACATGCTTTTTTCTGTTCGCCAAACTTGCAGTGTGTAAGTCGGCGATGCGCATACGTAATGAGTTCAGCATATTCTGTTGGCAACTCATTCAATTGTAGTTTATGTTTACAATAGAATTGCACCATCAGTGCAATAATTCTTTTTTCTTTTTCTATTCTCGTCACGTTATTATAGTTATGTTGAAGTGATGAGTTGCAAAATTACGCATATTTTTACTTCTAAAAAAACAAAGATATGGTGATTTTAATCCATGTTTCACGCGCCAACCTCACCCCATTCGGGATTATTTGACCTAAAAAAATACCATTTCACGCGCATCTATCCCCTAAAGAGGTGAGTCTTACGCGTGAAATGGTATTTAGTCAATTCCCCCAAAATGGTATTTACTGATTAGGGTGGTTCTAATAATTCTGATAAGTTGATTTGTGCCCTATCGTGTGTGTAT
>UQPD01000042.1 GCA_900542795.1 uncultured Prevotella sp.
ACGCGTAAGATCGTCGGCAGCGTCAGATGTGTATAAGAGACAGAGTATTCCTAGAAAAAAATGCCAGTTGGTGTTACTGTATAAAACATATTATTGTAATTTGTACATGTCAAAAATAAAATATAAATTGCGCCCGAATTGAGGAAAATCCTCAGGGAATGACACTTGTTAGGACAAAAAAGGTGACAAGAAACGTTCACTTGTCTTAGCTAAAGTTGTTTTTCATTCGAAACGAAACCTCTAAAAATTCGAATAAACCATGAAAGTCTACAATTCGCACGAAATCAAAAACATTGCGCTCCTTGGTAATGACGGCTCAGGTAAGACCACGCTCACCGAAGCTTTACTCTTCGAAAGTGGTCAAATAAAACGTCGTGGACGCATTACGGCTAAAAACACGGTGTCGGACTATTTTCCAGTTGAGCAGGATTATGGTTATTCCGTATTCTCTACTGTTTTCCATACTGAATGGAATGGAAAGAAACTCAACATTATTGACTGTCCGGGCTCTGACGACTTTGTAGGTGCCGCACTTACAGCTCTTAATGTTACTGACACGGCGATGCTGCTTATTAACGGACTTTTTGGTCCTGAGGTTGGTACGCAAAACCATTTCCGTTATACTGAGAAACTGCACAAACCTGTTATTTTCCTTGTTAACCAATTAGATGCTGAAGGCTGCGACTACGATGCTGTTGTTGAAGACTTGCAGAGCATTTATGGTCAGAAAGTTGTTCCCGTGCAGTATCCTACTGAGACTGGCGAAAATTTTAACGCGCTCATCGATGTTATCTTGATGAAGAAACTCACGTGGTCGGCTGAAGGTGGCGAACCTACTATCGAGGACATTCCTGCTGAAGAAAAAGACAAGGCTGAGGCTATGCACAAAGCCTTGGTGGAGGCTGCTGCCGAAAACGATGAAGGTTTAATGGAGAAGTTCTTTGATACAGAACACCTCACTGAGGACGAAATGCGTGAGGGTATCCGCAAGGGCTTGGTAACACGTAGCATCTTCCCCGTGTTCTGCGTTTGCGCTTCAAAAAACATGGGTGTGGGTCGTCTCATGGAATTTTTGGGCAATGTAGTGCCTTTTGTAGACGAAATGCCTGCCGTACATAATACACGCGGCGAAGAAGTTAAGCCCGATCCTAATGGTCCTACTTCTATATATTTCTTTAAAACTGGTGTTGAACCGCACATTGGCGAGGTACAATACTTTAAGGTGATGAGCGGAACCGTGCACGAAGGTGATGACCTTACGAATGCTGACCGTGGCTCAAAAGAACGCATGGCGCAGCTTTTTGTTTGCTCGGGTGCTAACCGCGAAAAGGTTGAACAACTCGAAGCTGGTGACATTGGCTGTACAGTAAAACTTAAAGATGTGCGCACGGGTAACACCCTCAACGCCAAGGATTGCGAAAACCGTTTCAACTTTATTAAATATCCTAACCCCAAGTATACACGTGCTATCCGTGCCGTGAATGAGGCTGATACTGAAAAGATGATGTCTGCCTTGAACCGTATGCGCCAGGAAGACCCCACTTGGGAAGTTGAACAAAGCAAGGAACTCCGTCAAATTTTGGTACACGGACAAGGTGAATTCCACCTTCGCACCTTAAAGTGGCGCTTGGAGAACCTCGATAAAATTGCCGTTGAATTTTACGAACAACGCATTCCTTATCGTGAAACAATCACAAAGGCTGCTCGTGCTGACTATCGTCATAAAAAACAGAGTGGTGGTGCTGGTCAATTTGGTGAGGTGCACTTGGTTATTGAGCCTTACAGCGATGGTATGCCCGATCCCGTTGTTTATAAGTTCGGAAATCAAGAAATCCGCGTAAACATTAAGGGTAAGGAAGAAATTTCTCTTGAATGGGGTGGTAAATTGGTATTTATCAACTCTGTAGTGGGTGGTGCTATTGATGCTCGTTTTATGCCTGCTATTCTTAAGGGAATCATGAGCCGCATGGAACAAGGTCCGCTCACGGGTAGCTATGCACGCGATGTACGCGTAGTTGTTTACGATGGTAAGATGCACCCCGTTGACTCAAATGAATTATCTTTTATGTTGGCTGGTCGCAATGCCTTTAGTCAAGCATTTAAGGATGCAGCACCCAAAATTCTCGAACCTATTTACGATGTAGAAGTTTTTGTTCCTGCCGATAAGATGGGTGATGTTATGAGCGATTTGCAAGGTCGTCGTGGTCTTATTGTGGGTATGAGTAGCGAAAATGGTTATGAAAAACTTCAAGCTAAGGTGCCTTTGAAGGAGATGTCTAACTATTCTACTTCACTCAGTTCGCTCACAGGTGGTCGTGCTTCATTTATTATGAAGTTTGCAAGTTACGAACTTGTTCCTGGCGACTTGCAGAAGAAGTTGATTGAAGAACACGAACAAGAAGATTAGTCCTGGTTTTTAAATATTAATTAAAAAGGGGGAGTTTCATGTGAATGAAGCTCCCTCTTTCAAATTCTGTTACACATATAATTTATTCATGTGTGGATTTCTTATTACTTTTTTACTCAATGCACAAATGCTTAAGGTCGTACATGGAACCATTATAGATGTTTAGGTCTACTTTTTCACGAATACCATCAATCTTTCCACAATCAGTGTGTTGCCAAAAACGCCACTTGCCTTTATAGGTAAGGTTGTGCACGTAGTAATGAGCTATCCAATACGGGTAGCGATCAAAGTCGGAGGTGTTGAGATAATCTCTTTTGAACTTGTAGTTGGTGTAAAGTATGGGCGGAACGCCATATTTTTTTTCAACCATTTTGAGCCAAACCAAAGCTGCCTTTTGTAATTGTTGGGTGCTAAGTGAACCTTTTTCTTCAATGTCGAGAACAGGGGGTAGGTCACCCTCTTCAAGATGCACTTGTTTTAGAAAATAATGTGCTTGAAGGTCGGCTTTTACGTTGGGTTTAAAATAGTGGTAGGCACCACGCAGAAAGCCATATTCGCGAGCTTCATAAAAATTGTCGTTAAAGTTCTCGTCCAAATGGTCTTTCCCCTCAGTTGCTTTGATAAAAATAAAGCTAATTGGCTCTTTGTTGATTTGCGCTTTCGAAAGTTTCTCCCAATTTATATCGCCTTGGTGATGGCTGATGTCTATGCCATGAATTGAGTAACCTTCGGGGTATACTTCGTCGCCATAATGCGCAATCCACTGCGAAGTAAAGGGAGCAACAAAGTAAATATAAAACAAGTAGCAAACTAACACACTAAAGCAAATCAACGCCACTCGGATAAGTAACTGAAAAATTCGCGTGCGAAAATTGCCTTTCTTGCGTCTTCTCGTGCGTCTACGTCCTTTGCTTGTTCGGGTGCTGTGTGTATAATATTTGTTACTTGTTGGCATAAATATAGAAAGAAAAGGGTTAAGCTGAGAAAAACTTTAGCGGTTTTCTCTACTTAACCCTCTATTTTAATGATTCGTTTTTGTCAAAACAAATTACAAAAAGAATTACTTGCCTTGTTCAAGTGCAAGGGTCTTAGTGCACTGGTCGCAAACTTCGGCGGGACCCCAGTACTGGATAGGACCAGGATAAACGAAGCAAGTGTTTTCAGCCCATTCCTCGCGGTGTGCAGCAAATTCCTTGAAGGGAGCACCATCCAAACGAACGAGAGCCTTCTTAATAACGGGCTTCATTTCGCCATTACGACGTTCCATGTTCATCATCATCGTGATGGGCACACCACCAGCTACCCATTCTTCAGCAGGAGCTGTAGTGTTCTTTACGATAGCCATGTAGCCAGTCTTGCCGTTCGAAACGAGCTGTGCAGCGCTTGCACCAAGAGCGTAGCAGTAGTCTGCATCGTAGTTAGAGGGAGCTGCACAACGTCCTTCGTAACCGAAGAAGTGGTGGAGGGGAGAGAACTTACCATTGTACTCACCAGCTTCTTTCATAGCAGCCAATTTGTTGCTTACCATTTCAGAAAGGAGCTTCTCTGTTTCGATGAGTGAAACCTGTACGTTACCGTGGGGGTCGCGATCGAGGCAGAGCTGACGTGCAACGCTTTCGGGGAGAGACTCGAGTGTAGCGAGGTTTTCCTTAGCAATGTTACCCTTAACAAAGGCAATCTGCTCTTCAGCGCTTGCAAATTCGCGAGGTTCGTGTGTAGTGGGGTCAACCAATACATCGTTGAGTTCAGCAATAAGTTTCTTGATAGCGGGAACGAACTCAATCAAGCCTTCGGGGATGAGTACAGTACCAAAGTTGTTGCCGTTAGCAGCACGCTTAGCTACAACACCTGCAATGTAGTTTACGATATCATCGAGAGACATGTTCTTCTCTTCAACCTCTTCGCTGATGATGCAGATGTTAGGCTGGCACTGAAGGGCGCACTCAAGAGCAATGTGGCTTGCTGAACGACCCATGAGCTTGATGAAGTGCCAGTACTTGCGAGCAGAGTTAGCATCGCGCTGGATGTTACCAATAACTTCAGAGTAAGTCTTGCAAGCTGTGTCGAAACCGAATGAAGTTTCAATCTGTTCGTTCTTCAAGTCACCATCGATAGTCTTGGGGCAACCAATTACCTGAACACCATAGTTCTTAGCTGCATAGTATTCAGCAAGAACGCAAGCGTTAGTGTTAGAGTCATCACCACCGATGATAACAATAGCCTTGATACCGAGTTCACGGATAATCTTCAAACCACTTTCGAACTGGTCAACCTTTTCGAGTTTAGTACGACCAGAACCGATAAGGTCGAAACCACCAGTGTTGCGATATTCATCGATAATCTCATCAGTCAACTCAATATACTTGTGGTCAACCAAACCACCAGGACCCATCAAGAAACCATAGAGTTTGCTTGCAGGGTTCTGCTTTTTGAGTTCGTCGTAAAGGCCGCAGATTACGTTGTGACCACCAGGAGCCTGACCACCAGAGAGGATGATACCGATGTTAAGAGGTGCATATTCTTTCTTTTCGTCGGTGGGAACAAACTCTACGAGGGGCATGCCATAAGTATTGGGGAAGAGAGCCTTGATTTCTTCCTGGTTGCCCACGCTCTGAGTGGGTTCACCTTCCTTGATGCTCACATTGCCACGCAAACCAGCGGGAAGCTTGGGCTGGTAAGCTGCACGTGCAATCTGTAATGCGCTTTTTTCCATAAAAAATGAATGTTTATAATAGGTTTTATGTTTCTTTTTTGGTCGGTTGGAGTGAACTGTCAAAGCGTGTCGTGCATTGACGCATTCCAAAAGCCATTGCAAAGATAGTGATTTTTTGTTTTGCTACTACTTGTAAAGAGCGCAAAAATGCAGTGTTATAGCTTATTTCTTTTTACTGCTCTTGTAAATTTTATTCAGACCATCAACCACATCGTTGGTAATATCAACAGTTGGGTCGGCATAAAGTACGTTATCGCCAGTCTTGCTCACAATCATTTTGTAGCGACCATCTGCATTATATTCCTTAATAAAGGCATCCAAGTCTTCACGAAGTTTCTTTTGATATGCCTCAGTAGCCGCAGCCATTTCGTTTTCGATTTTTGCCTGGAAGTTTTGCAACCCTTGCTGTTGCTTCTGTAAATTAGCTTGTGCCTTTTCTACTTGCTGCTGTGAGGTGAAACCGCCATGCTGTGCTTTGTTCTGAAAATCTGCCATAGCCTTTTGCAAGGCTTGTCCCTTGGCGTTAAGCTGACTGCGGAAACTGTTCTGTTTGCTTTCAAGAGCCTTTAGTCCATCCTTGCAATAATCGCACTTAGTTGCCAACGAGTCAATATCTACCACAGCTACTCCACAACCTGCAGCTGTTGCAGCCTTAGCCTCAGCCTTAGGCAGTCCGTTAGACTTCACCTGCTGTGCAGGCTCTTTTTTGTTGCAGCCAGTCAGGGCAATACCAGCCATGAGCAGCATGATGCTTGTCTTTGTTAATGCTTTCATATACTATTTTTATTATTTGTCGTAAAGATTTCTGTTTCCCATAGAGAGGGGATGGAAATATAAAAACTAAAATTCTTTTACCCTTTTGGGATTTTCAATTCTTGCTGCTGCATCTTGCGATTGCACACATCCTATGCCACGCTGGCGCATAGCTTTGCTTTGGTCGACGTGTGTTTTTACAAATCCACGACCAAAGAAGAGGCGAACGCACAATAATATCATGCATATTGCAACAATTAGCAGTATGAGTATAAACACTTTCATTTCTTTTTGCTACTTTTGCTTCGCGAATAGGAGCGACAGACTCCTTTTTGAAAGCAAAGTTACACAATAATATTATATATCACAATGAGTAACAACAAACTTTTACAGCCAAGCATCGTGTTTGATTGCTTTGCAGAGGTAAATAAGGTGCCTCGTCCCTCAAAACGTGAGGAGAAAATGATTGCCTTTTTGAAAGATTTTGGCGAAAGCCTTGGTCTACCTACTAAGGTTGACGAAACAGGTAATGTTTGCATTAGCAAGCCCGCCACTCCTGGAAATGAAAATCGCAAAACGGTGATTTTGCAGAGCCACATGGATATGGTGTGCGAAAAAAATAAGGACGTTGACTTTGACTTCGATAAAGATGCCATTCAGACCTATATTGATGGTGAATGGATGCGTGCCAAGGGTACGACTTTAGGTGCTGATGACGGTATTGGTGTAGCCATGCAGATGGCTATCTTGAAGTCAGACAACATTGAGCACGGACCTATTCAGTGTGTGTTCACTCGCGATGAGGAAACTGGTCTTACAGGTGCCGTTGGCATGAAGAGTGGTTTTATGGAGGGTGACTACCTTATTAACCTCGACTCTGAGGATGAAGGTCAGATTTATGTAAGTTGTGCAGGTGGTGTACGCACTACAGCCACTTACCCTTTCCCCACTGAAGCTGCACCTGCTGATTACGCAACATTCCGCATCAACGTGAAGGGACTTTCGGGTGGTCACTCTGGCGATGACATCAATAAGAAGCGTGGCAATGCCAATAAGATTTTGGTGCGCTTCCTTGTAAACGAGATGGATAGCATTGGTTTGCGACTTGTAGACATTCAGAGTGGTGGTCTTCATAACGCTATTCCGCGCGAAGGACATGCCGTTTGCATGGTTGCCAACAACAAGGTGAGCGAACTCAAGGCACACTTGGAGGCTTTTGGTAAGGATGTTGCTGAAGAACTTGCCGTAACTGAGCAAGGAATTTCTATTACAATGGAGGAAGCTGAGGCAGCTACGCAGGTAATGCAGACTGAAGCCATGCGTAAAATGTTGCTCTCGCTCCATGCCGTACACAATGGTGTGTTTGCTATGAGTCAAGATATTGATTGGTTGGTTGAAACGTCTTCAAACCTTGCAAGCATTCATTGCGAGGGCGACCACGTAACCGTTACAACTAGTCAGCGTAGCAGTGTGGCAAGTGCTTGTTTGAACATTGCGAGTGTAGTACGCGCAGCGTTTGAATTGGGCGGAGCAAAGGTTGTAACCAACGAGGGTTATCCTGGTTGGAAACTTAATCCTAACAGCAAAATTGTGAAGATTGCCAAAGAAAGTTACGAACACTTGTTTGGCAAGGAACCCAAGATCTTGGCAATTCATGCTGGCTTGGAATGTGGCTTGTTCTCTGAGAAATATCCCTATCTCGACATGGTTAGCTTTGGTCCTACCTTGCGTGGTGTTCACTCTCCCGATGAACGCCTCTTGATTCCTACCGTACAAATGGTTTGGGATCATCTTTTGGATATTTTGAAGCGCGTATAATTTTTATTATAAAGGGTTATTGGGTTGTTAGATTATAAAGGGATTATAAATCTAATAATCCCAATAACTTTTAGAACTTACTTCTTCATAACAAAGTTCTTCATAGCCACAATAAAAAACTCAATAACCCTTTACAATCCCTTACTTACCAAACATGCGACAACTGCTCCTATTGTTTATAGCACTTTTTTCATTGGTGGGTTGTTTGAAGGACGATGATTACACCGTCTCGACCAACGACAGATTGGCGTTTAACCAAGATACAATAGCATTCGACACCATTATCAGTGGTATTCCCACCAAAACCTATTCAATGGTGGTATACAACCATGCAGACAAGGCAATTCGCATAACACAAATAGCCTTGCAAAAAGGTGCATCCTCTCCATTTAAGATTCAAGCAGATGGAGCCTCGCTCGAAAATGGGATAGCAACCGATTTTGAAATTGCACGTAAGGACAGCATGATTGTATATCTTATGGCTAATGTGCCCCATACTGACAATGATGGTCCCATTGACTACACCGATAAATTGGTGTTTACAACCGAAGCAGGCGTTAATCAAGAGGTGGTGCTAAAGGCTGCCGGACAAGATGTGATAGACATGAAAGCCCAGCGCATTTCGCACGATCTAACTTTAGATGCCAAACGCCCTTACCACGTTTACGACAGTTTGGTGGTGGAAAAAGGTGCCACGTTGACACTTGCCGCAGGCACACAGTTGCTTTTTCATTCCAAAACATCTCTAATTGTTTATGGAACGCTTAAAATAGAAGGTTCGCTTAACTCGCCCGTTGTGTTGCGTGGTGATCGTTTAGACAATATGTTTAAAAATCAGCCTTACGACCGCACACCAGGTTTGTGGGGTGGGGTAGTATTTAAAAAGGGTTCATTTAATAACGAAATTCGTTATGCCGACATTCACAGTGGTAGTTTTGGTGTACAAATTGATTCAACAGACGTAACTCAAAGAGTGCTGACTATGGAAAATAGCATCGTCACCACTACCACCAATCATGCCATCAGCATTCGCCAGGCCCAAGCGTTCATTGGCAATAGCCAAATTACCAATGCAGGTGGCGATTGCTTGCACGTGCGTGGTGGCGACGTCACTTTGATACATTGCACCTTAGGTCGCTTCTTTGTTTTTACGGGTGGTTATGGTAATGCGCTCAACTTTGCCAACTTCGATGATGAAGTGCGTTTGCCTTTAAAGAATTTGCAAATGGTTAATTGCATCATCACGGGATACCAAGAGGACGAAATGATGGGTAGTAGCAACGAAACATTCCAGGACGACGCATTTAATTATAGTTTTGGTAATTGCCTAATTAACACACCTAAGTCCAAAGACGATGACGCACACTTTGTGAATTGTTTGTGGGACGTGAAAGACAAAAGCCTTGGCGCTGCTCCCATTGAGGAACAAATTTTGCGCGACAAGAACTTCGCCCCTGAGTTTAATGTTGACCATCTGCTCTTTGGCTTTGAACTCTCTGAAAAGTCGCAAGCCATAGGCAAAGCCAACGTAAATGTCACACAGCAATATTATCCCAACGATCGTTTGGGGCGTGCCAGAGGCAATGCTCCCGACATAGGTTGCTACCAACATCAAGTAAAAAAGCAAGAGGATAAATAGGTGTTTAAAAAGAACGAATAACGATTTTATTATAAACAATGCCAGCAAACGATACGCGAGGCGGAAATGCCAACCGCTCTCGATACAATAATAAAAAGCAAGTTCCAACTACCGACAACTATGGACATCTTCAGCCACAAGCTGTTGAATTGGAACAAGCCGTATTGGGCGCGCTGATGATTGAAAAAGACGCTTATTATCAGGTAAGCGAAATATTGCGTCCTGAAAGCTTTTACGATCATCGTCACCAACTAATTTACGAAGCCATCCGCCGACTTAATCTCGAAGAAAAGCCGGTGGACATCCTTACGGTAACAGAACAACTCAAGAGTTCTAATAGTCTTGAAGAGGCGGGGGGACCATTCTACATTACGCAGCTCAGTGGTATGGTAGCATCTTCTGCTCACATCGAATACCACGCCCGCATCATTGCGCAAAAGGCCACAGCACGCGAGCTGATTACTTACACCAGCGGCATTCAGACCAAGGCTTTCGACTCTACGCAGGACATTGACGAGTTGATGCAGGAGGCAGAGGGACAGCTCTTTGAGCTTTCGCAAACCAACATGAAGAAGGACTACACACAGATTGACCCTGTGATTAAGGAGGCCTACGAAATGTTGCAGAAAGCTGCTGCGCGAACCGATGGTATGAGTGGTATAGCCTCGGGCTTTCATGCGCTCGACAAGATGACATCTGGTTGGCAAAACTCCGACCTCGTAATTCTTGCAGCTCGTCCTGCCATGGGTAAAACAGCTTTTGCCTTAAGTATGGCTAAGAATATGGCAGTTGACCAACAAATTCCTGTGGCAATGTTTTCGCTCGAAATGTCGAACGTGCAGTTGGTTAATCGTATGATTGTCAACGTGTGCGAAATTAAGGGTGAAACACTCAAAAGTGGTCAGCTCAAGCCTTATGAGTGGCAACAACTCGACTCACGTATTAAGCAATTGGTAGGTGCACCGCTTTATGTAGACGACACCCCCTCACTCTCAGTGTTCGAACTCCGCACCAAGGCTCGTCGTTTGGTGAGAGAGCATGGCGTGCAGATTTTAATGATCGACTACTTGCAGCTGATGAATGCCTCTGGTATGAATTTTGGTAGTCGACAAGAAGAAGTTTCAACCATTTCACGTTCACTCAAAGGTTTGGCAAAGGAGTTGAACATCCCTATCTTGGCATTGTCACAGTTGAACCGTGGTGTTGAAAATCGTGAAGGAAGTGACAAACGTCCACAACTCTCTGACCTCCGTGAATCTGGTGCCATCGAGCAGGATGCCGACATGGTACTTTTTATTCACCGTCCCGAATATTACAAAATTTATCAGGACGAGGCAGGACACGACTTGCGTGGTAAAGCTGAAATCATCATAGCTAAGCATCGTAATGGTGCTGTGGGTAATATTCTCCTTTCGTTCCGTGGTGAATATGCTCGTTTTCAAAATCCTGAGGAAGATAATGTGGGTTCTATGGAATCGTCAGCGGGTTCAAGCAAAAACGGCATGAGTGCCTCTTCTATGCCCGACAATCCTTTCCCTCCATTGGATGTTGACACTTCTGCCTTTCCACCATTGCCAGATGTTGGTGCCTTCCCACCCGAAGGACCAAATGGAGCGCCACCTTTTTAAGTATTACAATCTATTGGATATCAAGTAATAGGTAATTAGTTTTGCCCAACATTTTTTGACTAAAGCATAGCGGAATGTTTTCGTCATACCTTTGACAGAGTGTTTTTCTTTCGTAAGTCGATACATTCGATCTGTATAAGAACAACTTTATTTCAAACTGTTTATGCCTATAAGAATAAGGTGTGGGGCGAAGCATTATAATCTCATTCTACATAAAGTAGAACCACCCATATATATAAGAGTCCACTTTTTCAAGTGGACTCTTATAATAAGACCGACTTTTTCGAATTTTATTTCTTCCGCAAGGCATCAGGATTTATGTTCCTTGACGGAGACAAAATCGAACTGCACGACAACTGCGTTCTGATTATCCCTCCGTTCAAGCGGCAGGAATGGCACGTGCAGATGGAAGAGCTTGATTACACCTTTCTTATATTCCAAGAAGAGTTTATCTATAACTTTATCTCCGACAAATATTTTATGTACAGGTTGCTTTATTGCTATCAAAGCGACAACCCTCCTTGCTTCGGTATGGATGCAGAGCAAATGGGGTTCTTCCTTACACTGCTTCGAAAGATGAAGTCGGAACTATTGTCGCCTATCGCTGACAGTTACCACATGATTGTGGCCTATTTGTATGAGTTTCTGTTGCTGCTGAACCGCTATTACGCCAAGATGTTCAACTTACCCTTGCGCCTTCCGCTGAACAATTACGCTTTCAGGTACAAGGAACTGTTGGAGAAAAGTAGGCACCCTCATGCAGAAACAGACAGCACTGGAAAAAGATGAAAGAAAGGGATGCAGGAGAGTTGGAAGTCTACGTAAATGAACAGTTAAAAGGATATACTCCGCTTTATCCGCTTTCAATCATCATCGCTTTGTCTTATCAATTGGACAGCACGAAAGCCCACCTCTTTTGGAAATACATCTGTCAAGAGTTACAACGTCCTGCATCTGTGATGGAGCAGATATTCCTATATGGAAGTGGCAGTATCAATTGATATACTTTTCTCTTTCACCGATATTATCTTACTACATAACTACAAGGAAAGATAACACAGTGGAAGAGAAAGGGTTGGTATTGTAGTCGGAAAGTAGGAATGGTTATTACTACCGTCTAACTACACACAACTATGTTTTTGAGGCCTTCAAGTATACCGAAAGCCTTATAAGTAGTTATTCTCCAAGTAGTCTATCAACAGTAGAGATACACATCTGTTTTATTGTATAACATTCCTTTTACCCGTATTTCCTGACCCTCTGATTTCTTCGTGATAAAGATAATTCACTATCGAGGGATGTCCTTTGGGACTTCGTTCGTAAGGCAATTCATTATCCACATACTTACATTGAGCCTCCTGCGCCATTTTCGCGGCCTCTTGCTCCAATTGCTTCCAATATGTTCGGTCTTTATGCGAATAGATTTCTTCATAAAGTGGGAACAAATGGGGATAGTATAATTTGATATAACCCATAATGTTGGCCTTAAAATCACCCCGCAGATTGAGGTTCTCAAGCCAAAAGAGGTCGCAAATATCTTTCACTTTATGAAAAATAGCTTTGAAATTGGTGATGCCAGGGAAGATGGGCGATACAAAACAAATGGTTCGGATGCCCGCCTCGTAGACCTTTCGCATGGCTGCGATGCGCCGCTCTATGCTCACGGCCTTGTCCATGTCGGCACGAAATGTCTCATCAAGCGTGTTGATAGACCACGATATGGTGACTTTCTTCATTTGCTGGAGCAGGTCAAGGTCGCGCAACACGAGGTCGCTCTTTGTACAAATGAGTATTTCTGCATCGCTGTCTTTGAGCTCTTCAAGCAGTTTACGTGTCCTGCGGAACGTTGCTTCTTCGGGATTATACCCATCGGTCACCGATCCTATAACCACCCGTTGTCCGGCATATTTCTTCGGATTCTTGATTGCAGACCAATGCTTCACATCTAAGAAAGTGCCCCATTCTTCTTTATGTCCTGTGAAGCGTTTCATGAATGATGCGTAACAATACTTGCAAGCATGGGTACAACCCACGTATGGATTCACCGAATAGCCACCAACAGGGAGATTGGACTTGGTCATGATGCCACGCACCTCTTTCGTTCCAATGAGTGTTTTTGCCATATTTCTTCCTTTATTCTTTTACAAATCCTCTACCATTTCACCATCTTCAGGAATAAAGACGCGGTCTAAAATTCCTGCCACTTTCGCACGCTTTCTCACCATTTCATGCGTCACGCTATTATGGTTTACGCCTTCAAGATGCGTCACAAATATCTTTGCATCAGGTGCAGCAGCAGCAACTTTTACCACATCTTCATCGTTCATAATAACGCGTCCACCCAAGTGAAAGCCATTACCACCTGCATTAAGGGTGATAACCTCTGGGCGAAAACGCTTCAAATTGCGCTTTACACCAGCATACCAGATGGTATCTCCGGCGTGATAGAGCGTCTTTTCTTGTGGATGAGTGAATACATAACCCGATGTATGCCCAGCAGGATACTTCATGATGAAATTACCATGCTGGCTTTCGGCCTTTTGTATGTTCACTTCCCCAACCCTTGTATTGTCGCCGACAACTTCCACATGATTAAATCCATGCGACATCACCGCCTGCCGATTGTTTTCGTCTTGCACAAAAAATCGCATATCTTTAGGTATCATTTCATAGGCCGCCTCATCGATATGGTCATCGTGTAGATGGGTAAGCAATACAGCATCCACACCTTTTAGCATCTCTTCTACAGGAAAAGGTAGTTCATGAAGTGGGTTGCGCAGGTGTTGATTTCTACTAAAGGGGAAAGGAGGCATGCAGCCTTTCTTTCCCAACATGGGGTCAATCAGAATTTTCTTTCCCCCATATTCAACGATTATCGTTGCGTTTCTTACTTGCTGGATATTCATTGTTTATTAAAGTTTAACATTGGCCTCCAACATAATAGCATCCTTCAGAGGTTCATCATCATCAGAGAACGAATTTGCCTTATATTGTACGCAAAGCACGAGCATTTCGCTGCTGCCTGTGTTTTTGAAAGCACGTTTGCCATTGGGCGCAATTCGCACGATGCTTCCTTCTGAAACGGGAAATCGTTTGCCGTCTACATCGAAAATGCCTTCACCTTTAAGAATGAAATAAAGCTCTTCGTGGGTTTTATGGGTATGGCGTGTGCCATAATCCTGCCCAGCTGCAAGACTTTGGAAAGACAATTCTGCGCCTGTTGCTTGTAGTGCATGTCCAGCAAACATCTTTCCCGGGATAGAGAAATTGCCCATAGCCAACTCATATTCCTTAATTTCATTCAACTTACCTACGTTCACCGTGGTGAAGTTCTCACCTTTTTCTGCAATTTTAATTTCTTTCATAATGATATTTGTTTTGATTACGAGTGCAAAGGTAGTGCATAAGACAAAGACACATTCTACCATTAATAATATGTGCTCTACCATTTTGATAAACCATTAATTATTCGTACTTTTGTTGCATGAAATTAGAGAGTCATCCCCAAGAACTTACACAAGTTCCTTTCAGCAAAACAGAATGTGGTGTAGATTTCAACATCAATACCGATACGCACGAGCGTTTGCGGGGCGTATTGATGGAGTATCCGTCTTTCAAAACCAACTTCTTCGAGTTGTTTTTCTTCAGGAAAGCATCCGGGGGGCTGCGTTATGGCTTTCAACATATCGCGTTGAAAGACAATACAGTGCTGATACTTTCGCCGCACATCCATCAGGAGTGGCATATTGATGAAAGCCAAACGGATTATCGTTTCCTTATTTTCCGTGATGATTTTCTTTCAACCTATCTTGCCGATCCTTTCTTTACTTATCGTTTGCTTTATTGCTATCAAACAGATTTTCCACCCTATCTGTCGGCTACTGCTATGGAACAACAAGAATACGAGCGTTTGCTTGTGCGGATAAAAGAAGAACTCAACCATCCTCTTGCCGACAGCTATCACATCATCGTATCCTTGCTTCATTATCTGCTCATGACCCTTAATCGTAGGTATTCTGCTCAATACCATCTGCCTTTTGATGCCCCCAAGAACCACCATGCCTTTGAGTTCAAACAACTCTTAGAGAAACATATTCGCCAATACCAGCAAGTGGCCGACTATGCAGCCATGCTGAACATCAGCCGCATCACATTGAATGCTTCTGTACAGGCACAATATGGGCAAACGGCTGTACATCTGCTGAAACAACGTCTACTTGCAGAAATCAAGAATGAAATATTATTCACTGACAAAACTACCAGTGAATTGGCATACGAATTCAATTTCTCGGAGCCTGGACATTTAATGCGTTTCTTCAAAAAACAAACTGGACAGACGGTTACGGAGTTTAAAGAAGAATATAAAGGACAACAGTTTACCGCAGAATAGAAAAATTATTAAGCGCAAGAACTTTACAATAAACGAACGGCACTTGAAACAGATTATACACTTTATCGCATATAGAAAGTGGATGCCTTGGCAGAAATCATTCGCCAAGGCATCCGCCTTCAATATTTGACGTTCATACATTACTTAACAACAAACTTCTTACCAGCCACGATGTATATGCCAGAAGAAAGATTGCTCATATTATTACGGGTGCACACGCGTTGCCCGCTCAGGATGCAAAAGGCAAGCGGATACATCTTTGTCAAAGTGTTTTTTTGAGTGACGAAGTCAAAAAAAAGGAGTGTACCACAAAATGGGTACACTCCTTTATAAACTCACTTTACTATTTACCAGTATGATTGGCTTATCTGTTAGCCGATTGCCACTGATAAGTTTTATCACAATGGATATCTGCACTCTGGTCGGCAATCATCAGTTTGAAATCGCCTTCCTCCAATACCCACTTGCCATCATAACCTACGAAAGCAAGATCATCGGCATTCAAATCGAAAGTAACAGTCTTTGTTTCACCCGGCTGAAGCTCTATCTTATCGAAAGCACGGAGGCGACGGCCATCAGGAACCATGCTGGCGATGAGGTCGCTGCTGAACAGGAGAACGCTCTCTTTGCCCGCAACCTTGCCCGTATTCTTCACATCCACGCTCACCTTGATAATGTCGCCGTGGCGGAAGTCAGACTGAGAAACCTTCAGGTTGCTATATTTGTAAGAGGTGTAACTCAAACCATATCCGAAGCCCCACTGCTGGGTAATCTTCGCATTGTAGTCGTAAGCACCTTCCATCGTACCCACCTCCTCACTCTTCTTGAAGTCATAGTTGGCGAGCGAATTGATTTCCTTAGGATAGGTGTAAGGCATCTTGCCACTGAAGTTTGACTTGCCCGACACCAGGTTTGCCAAGGCATCGCCGCCCATGTTGCCAGGGATAAGGATGTCGATGATGCCCTGTGCCAATGGTTCAATGTCGGCGATGAGACGAGGACGACCTTCATTCAATACCAGAACGACAGGCTTACCGGTCTTGGCGAGTTCCTTCACGAGATTGCGTTGGTTCTCTGAAAGCCAAAGGTCGGTCAGATTGCCCGGAGTCTCTGTGTAAGAGTTCTCACCGATGCAGGCAACGATGACATCAACATTCTTTGCTGCATCAACTGCGCCCTGAATCTGAGGTTCGTTCTCCTCCCAGTATTTTCCCTTCTCATTATAGGTAACACCCTGGTTCAAGATAACATTCTCCTTGCCATACTCATTACAGAATGCCTCATAGATGGTATTGTACTTGCCGGCAAACTCATCAGCACGATGTCCCTGCCAGGTATAGCTCCATCCACCGTCCAGGCAGCGCATCTGATTGGCATTAGGACCCGTGAGGAGAATCTTCTTGCC
>UQPD01000043.1 GCA_900542795.1 uncultured Prevotella sp.
CTCCCTCTCACTCTCATACCTGGCTACCTTATATCACCCCTAACGGGGTGAGGCTAGCGCGTAAAAAAATTCCTGATAAAATTATCAAATCTCATGCAGAACATTTTTGCGGATTTTGAACACCCTACTTATTTAGTGTTTTTCCATCAACTCCAAAGTGATGTCCTTCTGGAGTGACGATAATGATTTCTCCGTTTTTAAGTAGTTTGCGTACTTTTTGCTGACGTGGATTGTTGAGGAGGTTGCTGATGCCTGAGGGAACGTCAAGATCGTTGGGAAGATTCTCCTTGATAGTCCAACGCAAGTAAGGGTATCCCTCGTTTATGTCGGCACGTCTGCCCCACAAATTTTCGAAGTCCCAACCCGTGAAGGTGGTGATGCGCTTCATCTCTTCGGTGCTACAAGGCGTGTCGAGAGCATCGTCAGAGAGTCCGCTGGTTTCCTTATCAAAGTAGTTGCCCGCATTGTCGGGAGTAGGGTAGCCGTTGCAGCGCAAGCCAGCGATGTCAGCTTCCGTACCCACAACTTTTCCTGTGGCATAAGAAGAGCGTACGTAGCTCCAAGCTTTGCCACCTACCAAGCCAGCCACGGCAGAACCTGTGCCTGTTACATTGCCGCGAGCGTAGCAATGCGTGGTGGTTACATCCAATTGTCCAACAAGTCCGCCCACGTTGTTATTACCCCAAACACTGCCTTCGGCATAACTTTCGGTGAGGTTTACACCAACGCTGTTTCCAACGAGTCCGCCCACACAGTTGCCAGTAGCCACAACATTGCCACTTGCTGTGCAGCGTGTAACTGCTTTCATTGAATTCCAAAAGCTTTTGGTTGCAGAGCCTATGAGTCCGCCCACTTCGTTGTTACCCTTAACATTGCCTGTAGCATAGGCAAGTTCGATATCGTCGATGTGCTGCCCAACAAGTCCGCCCACGCAGTCGCCGCCTTCAACATCGCCTGTGGCATAACAGCTCTTTGCGGAGCCTTTACCAGCCAAGCCACCTACATATTTACCATGAGGTGCAATAACGTTGCCTGTAGCATGCGAGTTCTTAAGGTCGAAACCTATGCCAACAAGTCCACCCACGTACACTTCGTTATTAGCTGCACTTTCGCCCGCATATTGCACATTACCTTGGGCATAGCAGTTGGTAATTTCGTTGCCATTTCCGCCAACGAGTCCACCCACATATTGCTGTCCGCTCACGTTGCCCGTGGCATAGCATTGGGTGTGTTTGCGACCAATGCCTGTGAGTCCCCCCACATTCTTTAATCCACTTACGTTACCCTTGGCGTAACAAGAGTCAGCGTTAATCTCATAGTTTATGGCACCGCCCGTGAGTCCGCCCACGTTTTCTTTGCCCACAACGTTTCCTGTGGCATAACATTGGTTGAGGTTGAATGCTTTGCCAACAAGTCCGCCCACATTCGTGGCTTGTGGTGCGTTGACATCGCCTTGGGCATAACATTGAATGAGATTAGATGCTTCGCCAGCCAAACCACCGCAAGCCCAACCCTCATTGTTGTTGGAGGTTACGTTGCCTGTAGCATAGCAGTTGAGCAACACACCGCGTGTGCTTTTACCAACGAGTCCGCCCACATTGGCAAATCCCTGAACAGTTACCGAGGCATGGCAATTACGCAAAGTGTCGGTGTCAGTGGGCATTTCAGAGTAGCCAATGAGTCCACCTGTACTCATGCCGTGGCGATTTTCGTGTGAGGTGACGCTGCCCTTGCTGCTGCAGTTGCTCACGAAGCCAAGATTGTGTCCAATGAGTGCGCCTATGTCGCTAAGGTTCTTTGTTTCAACAAAGCCTTCTACGTGGCAATTATCTACCAACCCTTTGTTTTTGCCAGCCAACAAACCTACATAGCCGTAGGTGTTGCTGTTGTCGCAGTCTGCTGTGCGCAACACTGCCGAGGCTGTAATATACACATTGCTCACTTTTGCCTCTGCGCCTAAGTAGCCAAAGAGCCCTTGCTGAATGCCTTCGTAGTTGCCCAAATCGGTTGTATTGTCGCAGAGTTGATAAAGCCCCGAAATGGTGTGTCCTTGTCCGTCGAAGGTTCCGTTGAATGTGTGGGTATAGGTTTGTCCCACTGAGGGCCAAGGCACAGCTTGTATGCATTTGCCCCAATACCTCCAGTCGGTAGTGTCGTTGAGTGCGATGTCGGCACCTAATTTCACTGTTTTACCCGTAAAGTCTGTTGCCTCTTGCACGCCCTCAATGCCACGTGTCATGATGGATAAACCTAACAACTGCTCTTTAGTTTTGATGACATAGCTGGTGGCAAAGGGATTTTGAAAAGGTTTGAGGTCGTAGCTAAAGGTGTCGAGCCACTTGGCGTGGAGGGTGATGTTGTTGTTGAGGTTGTTGTCGAAGTTGAACACTTGTGTGTGTGCTGCATCAGTGTACCATCCAGCAAACACCTTGTTGTCGAGTTGTGGAGCTACGGGTGCTGCAATTTTGCTATCTTCTAAAATGCTTTGTGCCGTTACGGGCGATCCGCCTTGGCTGTTAAAGGTTACCTTGTAAGGAGGTGTGAAGCCTGCTTCTGTGGCAAGGTATTTTCCCTCCTTGTGGTTGAAGTAGTTTAGCTGCAATGGGTGAGTAGCGTTCCATTGGTCAACCCAATAGTTAAAGATGTTAGCCAATTCCTTGCTTTGCAAATAAGTCGTTGAACGTCCACCAAAAATGTTTACCTGATCGGGATTGGTGGAGTAGGCATATACGTTAGCATCGAAGTAGGTATTGAAGAGGCGTTCGTATTCCCTCAAGGGTACGAAGCATTCCTCTTTTTCGAAAGTGCCTGTAAAGATGAAGTTGGCAATGGTGTCGTTGCTCCATGTCTCACCTCCTATGTAGTTTTGGTCACCCACGATGGCTGAGGCGTATGCTTGTCCCTTGATGTGAGCAGAACTGGCACAGTTAAGGATGTTGGTGTTTCCTTCAAGGGCAATTTGTCCTAAGATGCCTCCAGCTGCCCATTCGGTGCTCTCAACTTGTCCCGAAGTCCAACATTGTGCAATGTTAACATTGCGCGACCTGCGTGCCGAACTGCCAGCCAAAATGCCGATGTTGCCTTTAACGGTTTTTGCCCATACGTTGGTAACGCCCAAATTCTTGATGGTGGCACCATGGTTGAGCACGCCAAAGAAGCCCATATCATCATAGTGGCTATTGATGTACATGTTGCGCACTTCGTGATAGTCGCCATCGTAACAACCGCGGAAGGTGAAGGCACTGCCGTTGTCCTCGCCCATGTTGTTGCGATTAGCACCTTGCCCAATGGGAATCCATTCGGTGGGCATCTCTTCGTTCCATTGTGCTTGGGGCAGATTGAGGTCGATGTTAGCCGTTTGCTGGATGTACTGACCACGGAAGTCCCATCCCAAGTTGCTCAGTTGCGCAAAACTGCGTAGGTGCTCTTTGGTGTTTATGAGGTAGGGATGTTCTTTTGTTCCATCGCCACCACCTATGTAGTTAGTAAGGTCGTTGCTTTTCACCCCAGTAGGGATGGGGTAATTACCTGGGCGATAGGTCCATGTGCTTGTTCCCATCCATGCGGCAACCATGTTGAGTGTGTCAACAAACTCTTGGCTTTGCATTTGTTGTGTAGTTTTGGGGATAGAGCCTCCTTTTGTGCGTAGGTTGACGTCAGCAATGGGATTATTGGTGCTGTTGTATGAGCAAAAAAGAGTACGCGAACTATTAGGCGATTCGTTCCAATAGGTGGAAAGAAAGCCTGCTAGTGAAGCTTGGTCGTCGGAACCTGTGCATCTGCCCGTGCCAAAACAATTGATGGTAACGCCAGGATTATCGTTCAAAATTTCTCCCCAGTTGCTACTGCCTACACCATTTTCGCCTACAAAGGCAGAAGCTGTGCAGCCCCAGCCTCCTACTGTGACATTGCCTGTGCAATAGCACGACTCAATGCGACCTACGTTGCAAGCAACAAAGCCTGCGGCACTTTTGGGCGAGGTAACGTTGCCCGTAGAGTAGCACTCGCGTATGATGCCATCGTTGTTCGAAACAAAACCTGCACAATCGAAGCTGGCATATTTGTAGGCACTGTTTGTTACCTCCACATTGGCCCAACAGCGCTCTATGAGTGCACCATCAACTTGTTCTCCGCAAAAACCGCCTGCGCGGTATTGAGTTACGTGGCATTTGCCCTCGGCATGGCTGTCGCGAATAATGGCCTTGGCTCCAATGTTGCTTCCTACCAAAACGCCTGCCACGCGTGTTCCCTTAGCGGTAGCATTGGCTGCGCAGAACTCCACAATGCCTCCATTGTTTAAGCCCACAATGGCACCGCATGGTCCACTCTCAACAGAGCCTACAAAGCCTGTCACAGAGCAGTGACTGATGGTTCCGCCTCGGTTAATGGCAGCAATACCGCCAATGGCTACGGCACCTATTATAGTGTCGTTCTCTAACTTTAGATTGCTAATGGATCCTCCATCCACATAGCCGAACAAGCCTTTGTTCCATCCCGAAAAGTCAAGTCGGATGTCGCTGGTGGGGTCATCTATGTCTACTTTTCCAAAATCGGGCACTTGGTTGTAATAGAGATTATGTATGGTGTGCCCTGCACCATCAAAGTGCCCTCTAAAGTAGAGTGTGTCTGAGCTCCACTCCCATGCTCCCAACTGTTTATAGAAAATGCCACTAATGGGAGTCCACTGCTTTTTTTCGGCACTGGGTTTCGACGCATCGCTCATAAACAAGTCTGCATCCAAGCGGATGTGTTTGTCCTTAAAGTCTTCGCCTGCATTTACTCTTTCAGCCAGACCTGCCAATTGGTTGGCTGTTTTAATAAGGAAAGGATCGGATACAGAACCTGTCCCTTGGAGGTTCTTATCTATTTCTCCGTTCCAAATCTCCTGTGCTTGTGTAGGCAAGGAGGATATTGCCAGGCAACAATAAAATGCTGCAAGGAGTGTGTGAAGTAGTATTCTCATAACGTTTAGGTTTTAGTAATATGAGGTATGTTTTGCTTACAAATATAGGGAATGCTGTGTAACCATTTATGTGCAAAATGGCTGAGTATGAATGTTTTGTACGTTTTGACGCTTGTTTTTTACGCAATGAAGCATTGTTTAGAACAGGGGAATGGAAGTTTTTGAAACAAAAAGCTGACTTTTTAGAACTTTCTAAGTAATTTTGAACCCGATGAAACATTAACAATCTAAAAAAGCGACATGCATACTGAAATATCCATGCGGCTTCGTGACTTTTCGTGCGGGCTGTTTTTTATGTTCCAAATATTGGGTACCATTGCCTTGTATATTAAGGGGCGCCATCATCAATTGCAGCGCTCTGCTTTCTACTTCATGCTCTATTTGCTATTGATAAGTCTGTTTGAATTTTACGTATTCTTTATACACAACTTCTTGGGCAAAAACGAAATACCTATTACCGATATGCTGCAGATGACGGTTGTGCCTTTGGCATTATTGCTCCTTTATCGATTGACGCATTTGCAGAGTATGCGCCCTTTGCTTGCAATCGTTAATTTTGCGCCTTACATGGTGGGGCTTACGGCATATATCGTTAAGCCCATGCTTGTTATCTACGATAGCATCATGCTGATGGCTTTTTTACACTCCATTTTCGTTATCTCTTATGGCTTTGTGGCAGTGCGGCAGTTCAATAAGCAGTTGGTAGCTAATTTTTCGTCAGACGATAAACTATCATTGCGTTGGATGCGTTTGTTTTGGTTCCTATATGTAGCTTTGGCTGTAGTGTGGTTTATTGCCACCAAGAGCGACAGTCCTTATGGAGCTGCAGTCTATAATGTGCTATGTTCCATTATTTTGGGCCTATTGTGTTACTTTGTGTATCGGCAAGAGGATATGCTCGAATTATTGACGGCAACGAGTAAGGAAGAAAATGTAAGTGTTGAAATGTCTGCAGAGCATGCTGTCGAAACTACGGAGTGTATTGAATCTGCCAGCAATTTGCCTCGTTATCATTTTGATGAGGCATTCGAGCATGTTTTTAGTAGTAAGCGCATTTATTTAAACCCACAACTAAACATCAATGATTTGGCGCAAGAGTTGGGTACCAATCGAACTTATGTGTCTAACTACATCAATCAGCAGTTAAACACCACGTTCTATGAGTATGTTAATAATTGGCGTGTGAAGCATGCCATGACTTTGCTTGCGTCTACCGACCTATCGTTGCAGGAAGTTGCTAACCAATCGGGCTTTAACTCCATCAGCAGTTTCCGTCGATATTTTGTTAGCAAAATGGGACAAACTCCTTCGGCTTATAAAAAAATGCTGCGGAGGAAGTAGTAGTGTATTCTCTATAAAATAATCATTTGTTTCCCCGAAAAAACCAAAAAAGCAACCTACGCCGAGGCATAAGTTGCTATGTTAGAAGTGTGGACCAGCTAAGGCTTGAACATAGGACCTCCAGATTATGAGACCAATAGAATGATAGTCCGTGACATTTCGTTATTATAAACTTTTGTTGATAATCAGCGAGTTATCTCTATTTGATATCTTGTGGCATACCATTGAATGTCCATGACTCAAACAGTTGGTTTACGCAGAAACAGGTGGATGAAACAGCCAGTTTGCCATCCGGAGTTATGCTAAGTACCCTTTTTGCTTTTCATAAGCTATATTGTTGTCGTAAGTACCTTGTGTTTTTGCGACAAAATAAGGTTATTAGTAGATGTAGATTTCTTATTGACGTTATAACCAATTATTTGTTGTATAAATGCTCTTTTTTGATATATTTCATCTTGATTCTCTGGGTTTATTTGTACCTTTACACTGAAAGGAATGTCTTTTATGGAAGAAGAAATGATTAACAGGCTGAAGATTGTGCTTGCCGAAGAGCAAAAAAGTAGTAAGTGGCTGGCAGAGCAATTAGGAAAAGACAGGGCTACTGTCTCCAAATGGGGGACGAATACCATGCAGCCTGACGCAAGAAACCTCTTGCGAATAGCAGAAGCTTTGAATATGGATGCAGGTAGACTGCTCAACCAAAAACACTTGAAAAAATGAATGAAATAGATATTATCCAACAGATAAAGTCTGGCGAGGTCAGTAAGATGCAGTTCAAAGAACGGCTTCTTGACAGTTACGACATCGGGTGCGAATTGGTGGCATTCAGCAATGCACGTGGTGGAACATTGGTCGTTGGTGTGAAGGACAAAACCGGCAGTCTCAATCCTTTGTCATATCTGGAAGTACAGGAAACCACGAACACACTTAGCAACATCGCATCAGAGAATGTTGTTCCTGCCATCCTTGTTGATGTAGAAACTATTTCCGTGGATGGCGGAAGCCTTGTTGTAGCTCATATTAAAGAAGGGGTGAATAAGCCTTACCATGACAATCGGGGTATTGTGTGGGTGAAGAACGGTGCCGACAAGCGCAAGGTGTTCGATAATGCCGAACTTGCCGAGATGATGACCGACTGTGGCAGTTTTTCGCCTGATGAAGCTGGGATTCGGGATGCTACGATTAAGGACTTGGACGAGAATACCATCAAAACCTTTTTAAGCAACAAGTTTGAAAAAGTATTGGTGAGAAAAGGTTTGGTGGGTGATGCATTCCGCGAAACCTCTTTAGATACAGTCTGTTCTGCTATCGCTAGTGGGCACGATGGGGAGAAGCTGTTGCGTAACCTACGTTTCATCCGACCCGATGGAAAAATCACAGTGGCTGCAATGTTGCTGTTTGGCAAGTACACTCAGCGTTGGCTTCCTGCAATGACTGCAAAGTGCATTTGCTTTGTTGGAAACAATCTTGGAGGTACACAATTTCGTGATAAGGTGAATGATGCCGACATTGAAGGAAATCTGCTTCATCAGTTTGAAACTATTATGGATTTTTTCACCCGGAACTTGCGCCATATACAAGTTGGGAAAGAGTTTAACTCGCAAGGAGTATTGGAGATTCCATATATCAGCCTTGTTGAGTTCACCGTAAATGCTTTGGTACATCGCTCGCTGAATGCGACTGCTCCTATCCGTATATTCATCTTTGATGACAGGGTGGAGATACACAGCCCCGGAATTCTCCCTAATGGGCTTAGCGTGGATGATATTGTTGTAGGTACATCCATGCCACGCAATATGTTCCTCTTCACAAATGCCATCCATTTGCTCCCCTACACAGGAGCAGGTAGTGGTATGCTTCGTGCCTTATCTGAGGATATGAAAGTTGCATTCACCAACAATGATAGAACTAACGAGTTTGTAATTACTATAAATAGACCGGATGGTAACCAAGTCAATGGTAACTTAGATACTAAACTTGGACACTCTGACACCGACTTAGGCACCGACTCTGACACTTTCAATGCTGACTCTGACACTTTCAATGCTGACTCTGACACTTTTAATGCTGACTCTGACACTAAACATCCTAAAATAACAAATAAACAAAGGGATATTGTAAACTTCTGCAGCGTACCACGTAGCAGCAAAGAAATTCTTGAAAGGGCCGGTGTGACATACCATAGTAAAAATATCCAAACATACATCATGTCTCTTGTCGAGGCTGGTTATCTTGAGATGACCAATCCCGAGCATCCCAATGCAAGCAATCAAAAATATAGGAGAAGTAAAAAATGAACTTAGATATATTTACCAACCACAAAAGTAACACGTTGTTGCGTGATTTTGTTGTGACATTAAACAAATCTCATCATTGTATGATTTTGTACAAATGGTGAGCACAAATATTGTGACATGAGCTATCGCTAATGATAAACTTTGGAATACCATAATTCACCAGCATAAGTAGGGTGGATTATGCTCCAGATAATGTAATTGACGACTGGCGATACGACTATAAGAATATATAATCATCTATGATATATAGTGAAAGACCATCGTTTTCATCCTGATGGTTATAATATCGGTGTAAATGTAAACGAGGCTGCAGGACAGTCTGTTTGTACACATGCACCTTATCCCAAGATACAAAGGTGATGTGAAGAATCCGAAAGGTGGGATAAGGGGAGTAATTCCAGATAAACAGAAATACTGAAATAAAAATAATCTTTTAATTAAACTTTACGAAAATGACAACTTTAGATATTGCATTAAGTTTTGTAATTTCATACGTTGCAGGCATTGTTCCAGCAGATTGTTTTTGTAACCATAAATCTATGACAGAAAAATTGGAATTATGTTTCAAACGCGCTGTTAATAAATGGACAAACAATCCAGAGACCCAAAATGCTGTAGGAGAACATATGAGAAAATATTTGCCCCAATTAAAGGATTTCATCACCCATAAGCCTATTGGCCGTCATCCAAAAGAAAATGATTTGCTTAGACTATGGGCGGAAGAGATTCTGAATGATACAGAGTGTAACACGTTCCTTTTAGAATATGAACACCAGATCATGGCATTAAAATTGGAAGAAGGATGTATTACTGCCAAAGAAATACTAGAAGACACTAATAATATAAAAGCGCAGATTGAACAACTGAGGAATAGGGGCATCACTAAAAGTTCTGTATATTGGGAACAATGGGCTTCGGGACCCAATAGGATTAAATTAAATACCAACATTCTGCTAGCCGGTCGTGAAAAAGAAAAACAAAAAGTGATAGAGAGTTGTAATGCGCCATGCTGTTTATATGTAGAAGCTACATCTACAAAAGAAGCAATAGCTTTTGTGGTTGCAGCCATCATCAACGAGAGTAATGTGCTTGCTGAGCGTGCCATCGTTGCAACAAATAACGAGACATATAAAGACATCGTGGAAAATAGCAACGGTATGATATTCGTTACTGACATTCAAGAAAATGCTCATTATGTTGTTTCTCGTGGACATACCGTTATTTTATGTGTATGTCCATCAGATAAAAATAATGAGGCATGTACTATACATTTGCCCAGATTAGACAGAGAAGGTTTTATTAGTTCTCTTGTTGGAAGTGGTGTTAATGAAGCTAAAGCAAGAAGCCTTGCGGTAGATTCTGCACGTGACATATCTGTATTGAGAAATCTTCTGGGATTTACGGATAAGATTCCTGTTTGGCAGACAATAGAGAATATCCGTCTAATTATTCCGGCTTTATTACTTGGAGAATGGCATGAAGAATGGCAAGGAGACAAAGACTTGGTAGAATCAATAACAGAGAAGAATTATGATAACTATATAGAAGAAATCACTCCGTTACTATTTGCTGATGAAGCTCCACTGATTCGAATAGGTAAAATATGGAAAATAAAATCACCCTTTGATTTGTTAAGACAATTAGGCAATTATATTACCTCATCCCATTTAGATAGATTTGCCGAAGTAGTAGAATGGGTATTACAAGACGATGACCCTGATGCTGAAGACAAAATGAACGAAAAAGGTTTGCGCTGGTGGCAAAACAAACAAGCCTTTTCCGGGCGAATAAAAGAAGGAGTCTTTCAAAGTCTTACGCTACTTTCCATAGTGCCATGTCATATCCAAGATAATAAAGATTGGGTAGACTGTTTTATTGAAAACAAATTCAAGGATTTTGATTTGAAACGCTATCTGACACACCGTCATAATCTCCAATGGCTGGTTGAGGCTTCTCCTTCTTCTTTTATAAAATTTATTCAAGACGATATCAAAAAAGGGAGTCCTTTACTAAATCAGATAATGGATGTTAAGCATAAGGCTTTTAGTATTATTGGAACCGAAATATATTATACAGAACTATTGTTTGCATTAGAGGCTTTGGCATGGGATGAACAATACTTATTTGACACAACATATATTTTAATGCACCTTTGCTCTTATCCCAATGACAGCAACTATGTAAATAAACCTATAAACACCTTGTTGAGTATTTACCGATTCAGACTACCACAAACGTATGCTCCGTTTGAAACTCGTTTGGAAATCCTAAAGAGTTGTGCAACCAAACATCCTAAGACCATATCAACACTATGCGTATTGCTGCTAAAAGGACTTTCAGAACAAGTTTTTATGCCAAATGCACACTTTAGATGGCGTATGCGTAACAGAAAAGAGTCGCCTAATTACATACCAAGTATACCCACCTCTCATATGATAGCTATTGTACAACTACTACTTGCAACATCCGAATTTTCTGTGGAGAACATTAAGGAAATCGTAAATTTATCATTTGATAATTATCTTAGAAGTTGTCGCACTATGTTTTTGGATGCAATAAGCAAGTACAAAGACAAGATAAAAGGGAACGAAGAAATTACAGATTGTCTTCGCGAAAAGATTAATAGGCATTTACAATACCCAAAGTCTAATTGGGCGTTATCAAAAGATGAATTAGTTCCATTTAAGAAGCTACTAAGCGAGATAGAATCTGATGACATCTTAATAAAGAACAAATATCTCTTTGAGAACTTTCTTATTAAGGCTCCTGACTATAAGGATTATGATAATGATTTCCTAAAAAAGAATAAGGAAACAAGAGAAATCAGAGCTAAAATTATCAAACAAATAATAGATGAAAAAGGATTAGACGCTGTTTGGCCTTTTGCTGAAACCGTCAAATACAAAGAAGGAGTGGCAAATGCACTTTTTGATTTATATGGGACAGACATACGTGGTGAGATTTATAAAAAATACTGCAATGGAGATTTGAGTAAAACATTTGTCAACAGGTATTTTTCTTCTGTTTATTCAGAACAGGGGGAATCTGCATATATGTCCATGATAGAAGAATTAAACTCTATTTCTCAAAAACATATCTCCATTATATTATCTGCTCCAGGATATCAACAGACGCTGGCTGACTTTGCCTGTACTTTAAATAAAGATGTAGAAAAGGAATACTGGGAAGATGTAAACATATTAAGTTGTCCTGAAGGAAAATATGGTAATATTATATGGAAACTATGCTCAGTTAAAAGATATACAGATATTCTTCACATAATTCGAATAAAAAATGATGAAAATACTATATCTGTCGATATTAAAATTCGCGTATTATACGAAATGGTAACAAATGGAGCTTGGGATATTTTAAGAAGTCACATGTACGAAATTTCAGATATACTTAAGACTATTTCTTTGCCTAAAGACAATACCCCAAAGTCTTTATTACTCCAAATGGAATTTCTCATATATGACAATCTACGCCATTATATGAATGCACATGAAATACACCTTATACAAGAAATCAACAAAGAACCCTCTTTATTAATGAAAATATACGCTCTTGTTTTTAAGGCAGATGATGGATTTGAAGAGGAATGTTCTCAAGATAACACACAAGTAAAATTAAAATTGACAATGGCAAATTTGGCATATCGTTTCATACATAACTACCATGAAGTTCCGTGTTCTGACTTTAGTGGAGAAGTTGACGAAAATGCCTTATCTGAATATTTTGAGGAACTGAAGAGATTGGCAAAACAATATCATCGAACCAACATCTTTCCAATAATAATTGGACAAATACTTGGTAACTTTAGAGAAACCGAAGACTATCCATCAGAGATGTTCTGTCGTTTTGTAGAACACTTCAATGATGACCGTATTGATTCAGAGATTCGCTGTGCATTATTTAATCGAAGAGGGATGACAACACGAAGTCCATTTGAAGGAGGAACTATCGAGCGACATCATATACAAACCTTTACAAAATACCGAGACAAGGCACGTTACCACTCCCCACGTTTAACGCGTATCTTTGAAAAATTAATTAAAGAATATCAGCAAATGGCAGAGAAGGAGGACAATGAAGCAAAGCTACTTGATATAACAAATTAATACACCTGCCCAAAATTTGTTGCCAATGTATTATTTCAAAGGGGCATTGCTCTTCCTTTGCATTGTTTGGGAATAATTTAATTTGCTGGCAACTTGCTGGAGATATATGAAAAAGCGTAAGTGATTGAATTCTAAGGTGGTTTCTTAACAATCTACCTTGCTTATAAATATAATAACTACCATAGACAAGCTATAATAGGGGTGAAGAATCGTCCCTATTTGCTATATATTGCACAATACGACAAGTCCCAATCCTACTGTATAAACAAAAATATCGCTAAAACTTTCATCCAGAGATCTGAGAACCAGATACCTTCATTTCGTCTGAGGATTTTGCGCATATTGGATTCATGGTCCGTTAACATTTTCGTCTGTTCGGTTTGTTTGCGCATTGTTTACGTAGAAACCAAAAAAGCAACCTACGCCGAGGCATAAGTTGCTATGTTAGAAGTGTGGACCAGCTAAGGCTTGAACATAGGACCTCCAGATTATGAGACCAATAGAATGATAGTCCGTGACATTTCGTTATTATAAACTTTTGTTGATAATCAGCGAGTTATCTCTATTTGATATTTTGTGGCATACCATTGAATGTCCATGACTCAAACAGTTGGTTTACGCATTGTTTACGCAGAATTTAGGAGGTGAGCAGAACTTCTAGCAATTCATTGGCAAGTTTGTTGTCTACCACTTTTATCACATTGTCCTCTTCTGTTGCATAGCCAAGAGTATTTATAGCGCCATACCATACGATGTCTTTGTCTATGATAGTTGTGCACAGTTTTACTTCTGGCAATATTCTTACAGACAATCCTCTTTGCAAAAGGTATTCTGTTTCAGGATTACTTACTGTCGTGATAATGAGAACTTCGATTCCAATATGAGCCAACTCGCTCAACTGATTGACCAAAACATTACGATCTACCCTATATAACTTGGGTGAAGAAACAACGATGGAGCGCTTGGCATCTCCTATACTTGAAGAGTAAGGACGGTAATATGTTCTACCGTTGAATATCTGCTCCTTACAAACAGGAATGCCTATATCTTTTACATTGTCAAACAATGTGGGTGAATGTCGGGAAATGATTTTATATCCAATGGAAGCGTAACCCTTCAGTCGCTTTCTGTACATATTGTCGCAGACAGGTTCATGAATGTCAATGTAATCATAGATGCGCACATCTTTCTTTCCTTCGTTTTCGCGGTGCAATCGCCCCGCATATTGAGCGACAAGACCTTTCCATGAAATGGGTAGAGCAAGAAAAAGGGTGTCAAGGCGAGGATAGTCAAAACCTTCGCCTACATATTTCCCCGTGGCAACTATCGCCAAAGGTTCTTCCCTGGAAATCTCATACAAGTGTTGCAGCGTCTCCAGTTTCTCTTTCGCGTTTCCGGTCCCTGTCAATGTCACAACATTCTTCACTTTGTCCCTCAACTTTTCGGCTAACATAGTGACATGAGCAGTTCTGTTGGTCAGAATGATTGGCGTTCTTCCGGCTTCAACAACCTTACACACATCTTCTACTATGAGCGTATTGCGCATCTCGTCTTCTGAAAGCAACTGGTACAATGTTGTTATAGACTGCTTATCATCAGTAATGGAACGGTATGATGTGAATCGAGGAATGAGATACCTCTCAAATGATTGTTTCACTATCTGACTTTTAGCATCAGCAGAGAAACGAATGGGGCCACATTGCATGAATATGATGGGCTGATGTCCATCTTTGCGGATAGGGGTTGCCGTTAGGCCATAAACGGTATGTGCCTTTATGCTCTTCAGTACATTCTCGAATGTTATAGAAGACACGTGGTGACATTCATCAACAATTACCATTCCGTAGTTTCCTACAAAAGGCTTTACGCTATCGCCATCAAGACATGACTGGATGAGTGCGATATCAACAATGCCATGAAGAGAGTTGCCTGTAGAGTCGAGACAGCCTATTGGGGAGAATTTCTTATGGCGACCACGCTTCTTCGGCACTGGTGGTTCTACATAGTCAATACTCAAGAACTCCGTCAAGCGTTCAAGCCATTGGGCAAGCAATGCCTTCGAATGAACAAGAATAAGTGTACTCACCTTTTTTCGTGCAATGATCGCGGCCGCTGTAACTGTTTTTCCAAATGCCGTAGTAGCGTGAAGCACGCCATTACTGTGCATTAGCAATGCGTTGATAGCTGCCAGTTGTTCTTCTCGTTCTTTACCTTGAAAAGAAACAGATATAGGCGTACCGTGGTTGGTCTCGTCAACAATATTATACTTTACTCCATTCTCATTGAGGAAAGAAAGAATTGCATCTTCGCAACCGCGAGGCATGGCAAGATAGTCGTCAGTGATGTCAAAACATGAGATAATGCGAGGTGTGGAATATGTAGAAAGTCGTAGTGCCTGCTTGCTATAAAATTCAGGGTTCTTGAATGATGCTACTCTTTTAAGGTGATTCAGAACTTTTGCCGAAACAGCCTTTAGCGGAATATAAATCTTATCGGCTTTGGTGATTTTTATTTCGGAATAAAAATCACTCTTGGAAATATCTTGTGGTATAGGAGTAACCCAAGGCTTGCTTTCACTTGAAGTCGTGAGTGCTCCAAGTCCTTCACAGACATGTAGGTTTAGCAGCATGTCAACTTCTGTATCCTTCACTTTGTTAATGTTATAAAGGAAAGCCCATTGGTCTTTGTACGCCAGGAAATCGTCATCAACGAAAACACTATTCCGACTTTTACGAGCCTGTCCCTGCAATGGCAAGGCGACCAAGTTGCCAAAACCTCCTTCAGGCATTCTGTCTTGGTTGGGGAAAAATCTGTCGTATGAATTGAAGGACATACGACCATTATGTCGCATAGCCTCTGTAAGGATGGCATTCCCTAAACGTCTCGCTTTGAAAGCCGGAATTGGCTCCTCAAAAAAAATCCACACATGGGCGCCGTTACCTGAGCGCGAGCGTTCAATGGCATAAGGAATATTCCATTCTTTGCATACTCCAACAAATGCAAGAACATCGTCTTTATAGCCATGCTTGCAACTTTTGTCATCAAAATCGGTGCAAAGAAAGGCACAGTTGTTGTCGGGCATTATGGCATATAGTCCGATAACATCACAACAGTTCTCGTCTTTGCCTTCCAAATGGCGATAGAGGTCTTGGTAAGTGAGTTGCGCAAAATGTCTGTTAGGACAATCTGCACATTTGAATTTCTTTTTGTCGCATACGCCTCGCCTCCACTCATTGATACAGACAGGTTGGTAACCGCTCTTGCCAGTTGTTTTGCTGAACCATCTTCGCGCAAACACATCTTCTCTGCCCTTGAACAAGGAATGAAAAATGGCGACACGCTCCTCTATGGAAAGTTTGACGGATGGGAAGGTGAAGGGTGAATATACACCATCCTTCTCTTCTGCGTGCTTGGGCTTATATTCTATGCCGTGCGCATGTAGAAGCAATTTCAACTCTTCGTTTTCCTGACGAAGAGCCTCATTCTGCTGGAGAAGATGGTTGTATTTCTCTTGAATATCTTCCATAATAAGAGTCTGTTTTGAGGGTTTATGTGCGGAAACCTCACGGAATTTTTCTGAAATAAAAATTTTCCGCAAGCTCACCAGTGACTGTAATAGACTGATTGTCAGCACAAATACATATGTAGACTTAGCTTATATTTCACGGAAAAGTGCTTGTAACCTCACGGAATTTGACTATTTTTCCGTGAGGTGCCATACGGAAGTAACTTCATTTCTTTCAGTCCATATTTTTCCTGCTTTCCTTAATCGTTTAAGCAAATAATCCAATTTATTGTTCTTCTGTTTGTCGTCCAACTGGTCAGGCAACACGTCCCAAAGCAAACGCACTATTTCAGGTTTCGTCAACGAACCATGATCCTTCAAAGAGTCAAGAACAATGCCTCGCATTTCTTGTCGTCCAATCCCTTGTGCTTGGAATATTCTATCTTTTGATCTGTTACTTGGGCAAGATCCTTTGCTATGAAGATATGTGGTAAACGACCTTCTATCAGTTTGCGCTTGCGG
>UQPD01000044.1 GCA_900542795.1 uncultured Prevotella sp.
CAAATTGTTTACAAGGCTCTTTTTTGTAGAAAAACAAAAACTCGTTGTACATCCACACAAGAACGTACAACGAGTTTTTAGTTATTTATATTGGGAGTTTTGACACGCCCTCCTATGGATAACAGCAAGTTAGCTTCCTCTTGGGTGAGTACAAACATAAAATCACCCGGAAAACGCTCTATATTGCGCTTGACCGCCTGCTTCAAGGCTCGTGTTTCCACTTGGTAGAGTTCTGCCAAATGATAATCGAGCATCACCCGGCAACCTCTGACCTCAAAAATCTTGTTTTGGATAATCTGCAAATCCATAATCGTATATTTTAGGAGATTTAGCAATGTTGGAATAATAGTAAGGACTGGTCACAATTTGTGACCAGTTCCCAATAATCAAGATTACATGGCGACTTCCTTGTAAATCTTCTCGATGCCGACAAACTTCTTGTCAAGCCCCTGCATATCGCTGCCTATCTTGCTGTTGGTGATGCGGGCGTAAATTTGTGTCGTTTCTATGTTTGTGTGTCCCAGCATCTTGGACACCGTTTCAATGGGTACGCCCTTTGACAGCGTGGTGGTCGTGGCGAACGTGTGCCGGCCCGAATGGAACGTCAGGTTCTTTTTAATACCGCATATATCGGCAATCTCTTTCAAGTAGGCGTTTAGCTTCTGATTGCTGATTACGGGAAGTATCTTCCCGTCCGGCAACTTGCACTTGTACTTCTTCAAAATCATCTTGGGAATATCCAGCAGGGGAACATTCACGTCCGTATTCGTCTTTTGCCGCTTGGTGATTATCCAAAGGTTGCCGTCAAAGGACTTTTGGATATTCTCCTGCCGCAAGTTGGCGACATCGCTGTAAGCCAAACCGCAGAAACAGGAAAAGACGAACAAGTCCCTGACGTGTTCCAGCCGCTCGGAAACCATTTTCTTTTTAAGGATGATTTTTATCTCGTCCTCTGTCAGATAACCCCTGTCCACTTTTTCCAGCCGGATTTTATAGCTGGCGAACGGGTCGCCCACCAGTATGCCATTGTTGCGGGCAATGATGATGATACGCTTGAAGAACTGCATGAACTTGGCGGTGGTGTTGTAGCCGCACTTGCAGGCGGTACGCAAATACAACTCAAAATCGGTAATGAACATCGGGCTTATCTCCTTTATGGATATGTCCGATACATTGTACTTGCTTTGGATAAATTCAGCGAGGTGGCGGCGGGTCACTTCATACTTGCGGTAGGTCGCTATCGTCTTGGATATGCCAACAAGCTGCTTCACATCGTCATTGTGCTTTTGGAACAATGAAAGGATTGTTTCGTGGCTCTCGCTATGACCTAAAAACTCGTTTTTCACTTTCTCGGCGGTCACGTAGTTGTCACGCCGCTGCATTTCGTGGTAAATGGTATTCAGGGAAGAACGTATGTCGTCCAAAAGGGCGTTTATCCTCCCGGCATCCCTGCCTTTGGCTTTGCCCGCAGCAATGCTCCAGTTGTCGGGCTGGATGCTCTGTTTCGTACTGAACTGGCAAAGTTTGCCGTCTATGGTGATGCGTGCCATAATCATAACCTCGCCGTTTTTCTTTTCAGAACCTTTCTTCAAATAAAAAAGAACCTTGAATGTCGATTTCATAACTCAAAATTTTTAGTTGCAAAATTAGTTTTTACCTCTCGTTTTCGAGTTATGCAGACTATGGACTAATATAGTCATTATCAGGTCATTTATGGACAATTCGTTACCGTTTTTGTCCGGCAGGGAATAGGTAACGATTTAGTAACGAAACTTTGTCTTTTACCGTACTTTTGAAGTCTTGGAAGCAGGACTTTCGGGCAATAAAAAAAGCCACAAATCATTGATTTGTAGCTTTTTGTCCGTTTGCTGACCATTTCTGTCCAGCACGTTCAGCGGAGAGAGAGGGATTCGAACCCCCGGTACCTTGCGGTACGCCGGTTTTCAAGACCGGTGTATTCGACCACTCTACCATCTCTCCTTACAAATGGTAGCCGTCGTTTTTGGCTTATTTGCGAGTGCAAAGGTAGGGGGTTTTATTTGAATAGCCAAATTTATGAGCTATTTTTTTCGGTTTGCATTAAAAAATAATGGATTTTACTAAAGGAACTCACCTATAAAGCACGTTTTCAAAAAAACTAAAGGGCTTTGAGTGGAGGGGCAATCAGACTGACAGATTGATTTGTGCACTATTGTGTGTAGATTTTTAAATGTACGAAACGCTGTAGTTAGACAATTTTAAAATCAGATTTATTTTCAAACGATTGCTATTTAAAAAGACGTACGTATCTTTGCATTACAATTAGAACCCCGCTAACAAAAAACAACCCCAAATGACCTCACCCTTACGCATTGCCATTATTGGTGGTGGCGCAGCTGGCCACTCTGCTGCTATTGAAGCGAAACGATGCAACCACATGCCGACATTACCATTTTTGAAAAGAACTGATCTATGCTTGCTAAAGTGGCTATTACAGAAGGCTTTAACCTGCAAGCTGCTTGGAGCATGGGCTAAGTATTAAGTATTTAAGTATTAAGTAATAAGTAATAGGTAATAAGTGACACTAATAAATGCACGCCCTAAAAGGGCAACAGCGCATAGCACTGGGCGACACCCTGGGGCAACTAAAAAACCATTGGGACGATTGATTATAGCATTTTTGCTGTTATCAATTACCTTAGGCGTAGCCATATCGTATGTTACACGTTACGCCCAATCATTTACGCAAATTACCGAAGCCGAAAACAAGGTAATGAAACAACGTCGCGCCACCGACCATTTGCTCACCCAGCTACTCAATGCGAGCACACAAGCTGAAACGCTGAGCATGCTATATGCCGATGATGCTGAACTAAAACGCTACATGCAAGCCATGAAGCAAGTGGAAACGGCTATTACCGAACTGAAAAAACTTGTTACCGACCCTCAACAAAAGGCACGCGTTGATTCGTTACAATATTTTGTTGACTTGCGTCGCGAAGGAATGATCAATCTCATAACTGCCTTGCGTCATGAAAATAACAAGGGAAGCGACCTACAACGACAAATTGCGAATCTTCACAATAACCAACGTGCCGTTAACCTTAAGGTTGGGGTTCCGGTGGTGGAACGTGGCGAACAAGTGGTGATTGAACGCAGAAAGCGCGGTTTCTTTCGCAGATTAGGCGATGCCTTTAAACGTGCCAAGGATGACACCGTGCGAACCCAACTCACACAAAACGAAAGGGTGAGCGACACTACACAAGCCCAAGTAAACATTGCCGACACTTTGGCAGAAGTGCTGACTGGGGTACACAAAAGTCTGCAACGCGACTCATTGGCTCAAGCCAAACGCCTCTACCGTAAGTCAGACCAACTGCGTGCCACCTCTGCCGAACTGTCGCAACGCATGGCTTTGTTGGTTGACAATATTAACACGGCACAACAACAACACATTGCGCAAGTTTCGCATCATGAACAACAACACCGATCGGCTGCAGCCCGCAAACTTAGCAATTTGGCTATTTGTGCCGTTGTACTCTCGGCTTTACTCATGATGTGGTTGTGGCGCGACATCCGACGCTCTAATCGCTATCGGCGTACGCTTGAACGTGTGATGTTGCAACGCGAACGGCTATTGCTTACCATATCGCACGACATCAAAGCCCCCGTTAACAGCATTCTGGGCTATCTTAACTTATTGCCCCCAAGCACCGTGCAACAATCTAAGGAGCTTTGTGCCATTGCAACTTCGGCACACTACTTGTTACACTTGGTTAAAGCCTTGGTTGAATATTACAAACTCGAAAATGGGGATGTTAGCATTCACGCTCAACCCACTAACATGCACAACTTGCTCAACGAGGTTGCAACCATTTTCAAACCATTGGCTGAGCAAAAGGGCTTACAATTTGTTTGCACCAATAAGCACCCCCAGGAAATGTGTATAAACACGGATGCTTTTTTGCTGCGCCAAATCATTGAAAACCTTTTAAGCAACGCTATTAAATATACCCATACGGGCAAAGTGAGCCTTACTGCTACCTGGCTCCCCGACAACATTTTATCTATCACGGTGCAAGACTCTGGTTGTGGCATGACTCAGGCTGATGTTGAACGCATCTTCCAACCCTTTATACGCGTCAGGGGGAGTGAAGGGCAAGAAGGCGCAGGCTTGGGATTGAGCATTACGCAAAAGCTTGTCAAACTTCTTGATGGTAACTTAACCGTACACAGCGAATTGGACAAAGGCAGCCAGTTTACTTTTGAGATGCCCGCTACCCTAAGTACATGCGATGACGTGGCTGACATTGAAACTGAGACTGAAGATGAAGCTGAGGTCAAGGCTGATGCTGAGGAACAAATGGAAACGGCTACTGTAACATCCCCTATTCAGCCCTTTGTCCACAAGGCTGTTTCCACAACTGCTCAAGCCACACACATAGCCGTGCTTGATGATGATGCCTTGCAAATGCAACTCACTGAAGCTATGTTACACAATGTGTTGCCTGCCGAGGTTCACATTGCGACCTTCAGGCAAGCCGAACAACTCATTGCATGGATTAAGCAAGGCAACAGCCCCGCATTGGTAATGACCGACATCGAAATGCCCTCAATGACTGGCTACGATGTGCTAACTACCTTACGCCATAATCACCTTTTGCCCAACAACGTGCAAGTTGTGGCAATGACCTCACACACGCTGCTCCCCGCAAGTCACTTTAAGGATTGTGGATTTGCCGACGTGCTGTTTAAGCCTTTTACACAACCCGACCTATTGCGTGTGTTTAAGAACACATGGATTATAAATGGGGAGAAGAACAACTATGAGGACTACTCGGTAAACGAACCTCCCATTTCTCCTCAAGTACAGTCCATTTCTACAAGTTCGCATGGGGCGTTCGATGCGTTGTTAGTCTTTGCCGAAGGTGACAGCCAAGCGCAAAAAGCTATTTTGCAACAATTTGCCACCGACTGTCAGCAACATCTCACTGCCTTGCAAGCTGCATGCAAAGCACGCAACAAGACTGAAGCTTGTCGCATAGCCCACAAAATGTTACCTACCTTCACCCTTATACAATCGACAGCCGTGTCTGCCTTGCAAACGTTAGAAAGCCAACGCACTAACAACTTTTGGCAAGATAACGACGAGGCGCTTTGCCAACAGGTTACTGATGAACTAAAACAAGTGCTCGAAAACATTAAGCATGTGCTTGAAAACATCAAATAAGTTTTTGAAAGCATTAAACATGTGCTTGAAAACATCAAATAAGTTCTTGATAACATCAAATAAGGAAAATCATTGACATCCCCCACCCTCTTATAAAAACATGTCAACACACATTCTTATAATAGAAGACGACCTAACTTTTAGCACCATGCTAAGTGCTTGGCTACGTAAAAAGAATTTTCAGGTCACTACCACATCAAGCGTAGCAGCAGCCATCAAACTGTTGCTACAGGCTGAACATGCTCCTCAACTCATATTATCAGACCTCCGTTTGCCCGACCACGATGGACTTTATCTGTTGCAATGGCTACACAGCAAACAATTGTTCATCCCTTTTATTATGATGACAAGCTATGCCGAAGTGCAAAATGCTGTAGAAGCCATGAAGTTGGGGGCTACCGACTACATTAGCAAGCCTATACAACCCGACCTCTTGCTGCAAAAAATCAACGAGGCACTTTCTGCATCCACTCAAACAGTTTCTAACGCTAATGCCTCACAAACTGATAACAACAGCAAGGCACATCCCACATCGGCTAAAGGCAAAACAGCCTCCCCTTCAACCTCAACAGTCAAGCCCCACCCTGGCATTGAAGGACATTCACCCATTGCCCAAGAGCTTTACCGCTTGGCATCTTTGGTAGCCCCAACCCCCATGTCGGTACTCATCATTGGCGCAAGTGGCACAGGCAAGGAATATGTAGCACACCGCATTCACGAGCAAAGCACACGCGCCATGGGTCCGTTCATTGCCATGGACTGTGGTGCCCTAACCAAGGAGTTAGCACTCTCTCAACTCTTTGGTCACACCAAAGGTGCCTTTACAGGAGCAACCGACAATAAAATAGGTGCCTTTGAGCAAGCCTCGGGAGGCACATTGTTCCTTGACGAAGTAGGAAACCTGAGCTATGATGTGCAAGTGCAACTATTACGAGCTTTACAAGAGCGCTGCATACGCCCTGTAGGTAGCACCGAGGAACGCCCCATCAACATTCGCTTGATATGTGCCACTAACGAGAACCTTCCTCAAGCCATACAGCATGGAACCTTCCGCGAGGACCTTTACCATCGCATCAACGAGTTTACGCTGCGCATGCCCTTTTTGCGCGAACGTGGTACAGACATCCTTGAGTTTGCCCGCTACTTCTTAAAACAAGCCAACACGGAAATAGGCAGAAACATTGCTGACTTTACTACTGATGCCCAACAAGCCTTGTTACATTACCCTTGGCCTGGCAATCTGCGCGAAATGCGCAACGTTGTGGTGCGTGCTGCATTGTTGGCTGAAGATGCTCCTTACCTATCGGCTGCCCAACTCTGTTTGCCGCAAGCCACCACTGCCCAACCTACGGCAGGCTTATCCATGAAGCCTACTGCTGACGAGGAATTGGCACGCATACACGAAGCGCTGCAACTCACAGGCGGAAACAAAAGCCGTGCTGCACAGTTGTTAGGCATCGACCGCAAAACCCTCTACAACAAACTCAAGCAATGTGGCGAATAATCTCTGCCTATGTGAGGATAACGCCTCCGTTTTATTAAGGGTAAGAAGCTACCATGCCCATTTTGGGGAATGTCAACTAAAGGTCTTGGGGAAAAATTCCACACTTTCCACACATCATTCCACACTTTCCACAACTATGTGGATTTGGCACAAAACACATAACACGTTCATAATCAATGCAAAACATCAATCACTCATGTTTTGGCACGGCTATTGCGCTTTATTTAAGCAGAAACAATAACATAAAACAAACAACTCAAAAACAATTACGATTATGAAAAAGTTCACAGTTTCTGCCATCATGGTAATGGGCGTTGTAACATTGAGCAGCGCAGCTTTCGCAGGTTCTACTTCAGCCGCTTTCCGTGGCATTGCAAATGCTTCTGCATTAGCCACTGACACCGTAGTGCCCACCGACACAGTTGTTCCCGAGAAGACTGACCCCGAAACTAAACAACAAGAGCAACTATGGAACTTCTCAACCGACACTGTAGTACCTACCGACACTGTTGTTCCTGAAAAGAAGGACCCCGTAATTGAACAGCAAGAGCAACCTAGCTTTGCAACAGATACCGTTGTTCCCGAAAAGAACGACACCGTTGTTCCCGAAAAGAAAGATACAGAAGAACCCGAGAAGAAGGAGAGTTTTATATAATTAGGTAGATAGTAGTTTCTTGGAAATGTAGCCAGTAGTGTTAAACGAGCCACACTCGTTTGTACACTGCTGGCTACTTTTTTTGTATGTATCCTCCTTTGCTCTTCATGCTTGGAGGGAGTCATAAAGTATTAAGTATTACATACTATGGAATAAGGGGGGGATATGCCGTGTGTGGCATGTGAATTTCTTTTGAAAGAAACATTTCAACAATGCTCATTCCCCTCTTTTGTGGCACCACTGCAAAAAAAGTCGTACCTTTACACCCGAAAACAAAACAATTTCATTAACAATAACCCTAAAGACTATGATTTCTTTTAAAAAAGTGTGTCTGATGTTGGTTTGCACATTGGCTGTGCAAATAACCTCGTGGGCACAACAAGTGCAGGTGTCACCTGTCCCCCAATCAGTAACCTGGGGCGAAAAGGCATTCACATCTGCCGAGGCTAAGTACACCCTTACAAAGTCCGAAACGACCGATGCTTATGCCGTGGCTTTGCTGCAAGAGAACCTCACCCTTACCAATGAGGGAGGCATTCACATTACCTTAGGTAAGAAAGGCGAAGCAGCAGTGAGTGCTGTCGAAGCTAACATTCCCCAAACTGCCGAAGGCTACTATCTGAAGGTGACGGCCGATGGCATTATTGTGGCAGGTACCGACGATGCGGGTACCTACTATGGTGTGCAAACCCTCTTGCAAATTTTGGCACAGCCCGAGGTTATGGCTGTTGAAATTAAAGACTACCCTGCTTGTGCACAGCGTGGTGTGATTGAAGGTTTCTATGGTAACCCTTGGAGTGATGCTGACCGCAAAAGCCAATTCGACTTCTATGGCAAAAACAAGATGAACATCTATGTTTATGGCCCTAAAGACGACCCCTACCACCGCACCAAGTGGCGCGAGAACTATCCCGAAGATAAAGCTGCCATTATACGCGGTTTGGCTGAAGCTGCCAAAAAGAACCACGTGTCGTTTGTGTGGTCTATCCACACTGGTGGATCAATCTCGAACAGTGAGGCAGACTTCAAAGCCGTTGTTAAAAAGTTGGAACACGTTTACTCATTAGGCGTGCGCAACTTCTCTATCTTCTTCGATGACTTTGGCGGTGCTGATGCTGACTTGCAAGTGGCTGAGTGCAACTACGTTTGGAAAAACTTTATTGAGAAGCACGACGACCTTGACCGTCTCTCTATGTGCCCCACTAAGTATAATGCAGCTTATGCCAGCTGGAACCAAAACGATGCTTACTTGCGCGGTTTGGGTAACGGACTACACAAAGGCATTGAGGTGATGTGGACAGGTGCTGGCGTAGCCGACATGATTAACCAAAGCGACTTGGACTTCTTTAAAACGGCTACCAATGGTATGGCTCCTTTCATTTGGCTCAACTACCCTGTCAACGACTATTGCATTGGTCACATGCTTATGGGTAAGTTCTATGGCAACGACCAAGGCGACAATGCCTTTGGTGGTAAAATGACAGCCTTCACAAGCAACCCCATGGAATATGCCGAGGCTTCGAAAGTTGCACTCTATGGCGTGGCAGACTACGCATGGAACATGAAGGACTACAACCCCGAGGCTAACTGGGAACGCGCCATTAAGTATTTAATGCCCAACAATGCCGAGGCATACCACGTGTTCTGCGAACACAATGTTGACTTGGGTTGGACTGTTCATGGTATGCGTCGCGAAGGCGAAAGCCCAAACTTTAATGCCGATGGCACTTTGGCTGAAAAGAAGGCTCAGTTCGACTTGATGGTTACTTCTGCCGATGCTCTGCTTGCCGACACTTATAACCCCGCACTCATCACCGAAATCACACCGTGGTTGCAAAAGATGAAGTATATGGGACAACGTGGACAGAAGATTGTGGAAATGTGGGGCTGCATTGAAAGTGGCGACACGGCTACCTTCCTTCAAGACTATCGCGACATACAAGCTATTTTACTAAAGGAGGACGCACTTACTTCGCGCGACTTTGCGGGAACCATTAAGATGGCTAAGCCCGTTGTGGCAAGTCAAAAAATTGAGCCTTTCTTGAAGCAGCAAGTTAACGAGTTGGTCATTGCCTACAAAGAGCGCTACACCGAGGGTTGGGAAAACTTCCCCATGCAGGTGCTTGAATCTGGCACTTACTACATCAAGTACAACGGCAAGTACCTCTACAACAAGGATGCCTCAGCCGACCGCACGGGCGACTTCCCCATTTGGGCTGACGAGGTGGACGATGCACAACCACAAAAGTGTGAGTGGAACATCAGCATTGATGCTCAAACGGGTCGTTACAAAATTACCAACGCACAAGATGGTCGCTATCTGAACGAGAATGGTCAGTTCTGGGCTAACAAGGTTACCAACGCTTATGATGGCGAATGGAATAGCTACAACATCTTCCGTGTTAACGGCAAGTATGCTATCCAAACTCCCTCAAAGGCTAAAAACTATTTCATGGGTGCTAACGACAATCGCATCATCTCGAACAACAAGCCTTTGAGCATTGCTAAGGACAAGACTCCTATTCTCCACATCAACGATGCTATCTTTGAGATCATTCCTGTTAAGGGTAACAACACGGAGCATCCCACCATTGTGAGTGGTAAGCGCTATTACGTTAAGAATGCCAAGGGTGAATATCTCACTACTACAGCTGCTCTCACAGCATGGAGTCGTCCTACCTTCCAAGCTAAGGCGCAAACTGAACCGAAGCGTCAATATCAGCAATGGACCATCACCATCGATGACAACTCAGGTCGTTGGAAGATTTCTTTTAACGACAGCAAGTTCCTTGATGAAGAGGGGCGCATCAACAAGAATGCCTATTTCTCAGAATGGAACTCTGTTATCATGAACGAGGTTGGTGGTCATTGGGCCATTCAGAGTGTTACTCCCGCAGCTAATCCGCGCACATGGGGTGTTACCACTGACAACAATATTAACTATGCCGACACTGAGTTGAAGGATAGCTATGTATTTACCATTGCCGATGTTGCAGCCGACGATTTGGCAAGTAGCATCAGTACCCCCGTTATCAGTCCCGCCCAAAAGAGCAACACAAGTATCTACAACCTCTCAGGTCGCAAAGTTAAGCGCACGGCTAAACACGGTGTTTACATCAAAAGTGGCAAAAAGGTCATTAAATAAATTGCCTTTGAATAGATAGTTTTTAAAAGTCCCAGCCTTTTTCAGGTTGGGACTTTTTTGATGGAGGGGGGGGGGAAAATACGGTTTCTATGATTAGGGAACCTATCTGCGCAATCTTTAAAATATATTGGTGTCCGATAGTTGGAATTAATTCTTGTTGCCATATACCCATAAAAACAAAAACGACCCATTTCGGCTCTGAGGATAGTATCAGAGCTACAAGTGCGAAGTGTCAGATGAAGTAAAAGATGGTTCATTAAATGAGTAGTAACATCCTCAATTCATGAGCCCCCACAGAAGTAAATACTCATGAGAGAACGGATGATTTCGCTGTACCTATAACCAAACGATTTACATATTAGACCGAAGGGGGATTCGATTACCGATGACAATGTTGAGTCAAATTGCTCCATGATTGAAAATATACCTCCAAAAGGAGTGAGTTTCTAAGATTTAATTTGTAGTTTTGCCATGTCATATTAGAGTTTTGCTTGTTTTCTTTTCGCAACAGTAAGATAAGTAAAAAATTCTGACATGGCAAAATTTGGGGTTACTTTTTGTTGCTCAGGTACTTAAAAAGTTTAATTTATAATATCGTTGCGGAATTAAGGATTAACACTGTTTTACTATGAATCTAAATGAAGTCCTAAGCACCTGTCTTTCAAATATGAAAGCAAGTGAAGATCTTAACGACGTTGCAACAGTAAGTTCAATAAAAGACTTGCTTTCCTGCATTATCGAAAATCCGGCAATTCTCATAAATTGTCCTAACGAAGAGAATTTATCAATTGTCATATCAAGTATTCTTACTTGTCAGTTTCCATCTGATCATCCTACGTACAAAGATTTTAATGTGCGAAATCTTGTATTTGCAACTTCATATTATCTATTTATGCATCAACTTGAAACGGGCATGTTTTATGATAGGAATTGGCCAGCATTCATTACTCTTCTCCATTATGGACGCAATGTATTTGCAAAATTTATCGTTGGAATGAACCCTTTTGCACCTGAAAGAATAAATGAAATCACGGGACGACCTGTTAACAATCAACGTTCGTTGAATGCAGCTAAGGGTCTGGAATTAAATCTGATGCTTACAGCAAAGGAAAAAGGGTTTTGGATGGAAGAATTATCACAATGGTATGAAGAACTTGTTGATGACATGGATAAACTTTTGGCAAATGATCCATTCAGAAAAGAAGCAATCCCTTTATATCGGCTTATAACAAATTATCTAAAAGAAAATGATGTAACGTTTGTAAACATCTAACATTAGTTACAATGTCCCAACTTAAAATACAAATTTATGAGAAGGTACGCAACTCAGGCAGAGATTGATTGTATTCCCAATGTGAACTATAAAAGAAATCACATTTGTTCAATGTACACACAACACTGTGATTATACGGATATACAAGGCTACTTAATGGAACAACTAGAGTTGAATCCAAAGTTATTGGCATGGCTCTTTGATGATAATAGTCTGATTGGAAAATCACCTCTTTCACTAGATGGTATACGGTATGAGGCTTTTCAAGATTTTTACAGTTCCTTGGATATATACGACTAACAATTTCAGAAACTCTATAATACCCAACTCATTCATATTCTTGTATGTTAACTAAACCATCCCCAGATGCTATAAAAATGCTCAACTCTATAGAGGAGTATTTTAATAAGGCTTTTGATAACAATAAGTACTCTTCATTATTCCGTCGTGAATTCAAGCGTCTATTTAGAGTTGATTTCGCCTTTCAATTTTCGATAATAGGTAGCAATGATGCTTATATTTTTGGATTAGGCATCATTGACTGTTGGGAATTCCCAAAAAACATTGAGCAGATTGAGAATAAAGTCAATGAACTAATTAAAAAGAAAGAGCAAGAAATCTCATGGTTTGAAAGTATTGTACCTCTAGTTGAAGAAGATAGTAAAGAAGGTAAATTAGAAAATGCTTTTGTTGAAGAGTTTTTCAATGATTTAGAAGAAATACGTAAATGGAAAGATGGGTCTGATACTCATGAAGATCTTCCTTTCTTCTTGAACAAGTTGAAGGGGAATGTACATTCAGACTATTTGCTCGTACAGAAAGAACTATCGCAAAGAATCAGATGGGACAAGGTATTTGGCTCTTCAAACATGCTCTACCAGCAATTATGTGATTGGATATACTCACCCCTTACAAAGAAAAAATATGGTAGTCGTCGCTGGAATTTAATGAAAGAGAAACTTGCATTTATAGGTCCAGTTTGGTTTGATTTTGGAGAATTAAAAGATATTGAATCTGCAAAAAAAATTATATCAGAAGTTTTTTACCCAGATCAAGAGAAGTACTATAAGCAATTAGAGAAATGGGCAGAAACAGAACTTAACGACAAAAGTTGTTCAAGTTGGATTTGTTCTTTCTTATGGAAAGGAAGAACTATGCCAATTCGTCAAGTCCAAGTTCTGAGATTTAAAGGTGATTTGAAAAGAGGAAAAGCTTTCCTAATGTCGAAATATGAAGAAAAATTGGGATGGGACAAGAAGAAAAAGCAGGATAGAGCGTATCGACACAGTTCCTTATTTGATGTATTTGATGAAAATTTTAACTCATTTCAGGGAATATGGACAAACTTAGAAAACAAATATTCATTGTTTCCTATGTGCATTTGTTCAAATGTTGAAGATAAAGATTATCCAAAGATATCAATGTTTGGAGAATGGACTGATGGTTTAAAGATACAACATGACACTATTCATTATAGTCTGGTGGTAGAGAATTTGACTTTATCAGCAACTAATCGTTTTTTCTACACTTATCTATGTAAGTATAAAAAGAGTTATAAAAAATTTATCATCTATAGCGATAAAGCGTTTGAAATAATCAAGGAATACTTGACAGAGACCATACCTGAGTTATCGTTTAATGAAAACATTGTCGGATGTATTACCTTGCTTGACTATACATCAAAATCACACACAATAGGGATAACGGCAATGCTGAGTTATTCTAAAGATGATTATAATCCTTCGCCAAGAATCCTTACAAAATTTGAGGACAACAAATGTCTTATTGCAAAAGGTTTTCAAAATTCTGTGGGCTATAGGGTTTTTACAAATGCTGCGATATTCCATATAGCAAAGAAAATTGGATATCCTATATCTTTGCCATTAGATAAGACCGTTCCTGATTCTGAGTTAAAGTTACTACTTGACGTTATAGAATCAAACCAACATGAATTGTCATTTGAAGATAAGTATTTGTGTCATTTTATAGATAGTTCGAAGTATAAGTTCCCTACTGATCAAACAGATATTTTTGAGGTATTTCGTTTAAGTAGAAGGATCAATTTATTTCATAGTGTCCAGCATCATTATTCCACTCCTATTTTTCAAGAATGGCTATTCCCGTTTGGGAAAATTGTATACCAATACAAAAACGATGAATTCAAGAAAAATACAGAATCTGTTGGCGGAGATTTTTACAAATATAAAGATGTAATGGGCAGATGGTTAGATAAGAGCGATAGATTTTTTATATTTAACTTGCGCACTCTTTGTTATTTGAATTGGGCATACGTATGTAACGATACGGGAAATATAAAGAAACTGTCAGCACTGTGGTTGTATAACATTTTATATAATTGCCATTTGGAAGCCTACCAAAAGGACAAAGCATTTTTCTCTTCATTATTGTACTACGAGCTAATTCAAAATGAGAGAATCTATATGATTGTCATTGATAAACTAAAAGAAAAAGAAAATGCAGATGCCTTATGCAAGTATGACTCTTCTTCCATCTTCTATCACTTAGTCCGATATTATAGCAATGGTTTTAAGGGATGGAAAAAAGAATTGTCGTATGCACAGTTAGATTTACTAAATGGTGGTAAGAAAAAACATGAATTACTTAATCTGTTTTGTCAAAATCGAACTTGTAAAATAACCATTAGTGATACTGAAGTCATCGAAATCGCTTCAAAGGCATTTGATTATATAAAGGAGTTATTTGTCAATGATGCTCACCCTCATTCTGAATTGTTAGAACCATTTAAAGACATGAAACCATTTGATATTCCATCAAATTTTAGGTATGAGAGAAGGCGCACAAATAATTATATTGAATACAATGGCGATTATTCAGGAACCTATGTTCACGATGTAATGGGATATACTAACGATGAAATTGATACAATTTTTGATGGTGAGCCTTATGCTTACTGGAATATTGATTAATATTGGTGTCCGATAAAAATTCGAGACTTCCGAAAAAAATAGGGCTGATTCCATTTGCTAGAGTCAGCCTTTTTTGGTTATTTTGATGCGCCAAAACAAATAAAACAACCATGAGCAAAAGAAATCATTTTTCGGACAGCCGTTGTACGGTCAACTTATAAATTTGTTAGATAAGGAAAAAATTCTCGAACTAAGCCGCAGCAAAGGTGGAGAACGCTATATTAAGCGTTTTGATGCTTGGACACACCTTGTTACAATGCTTTATGCTGTTATTATGCGCCACGATTCATTGCGTGAAATATCTGTATCTATGCTGGCTGAAGCACGAAAACTATTGTATATAGGTATAACAATGATGCCAACACGTAGTACACTATCGGATGCCAATGCTAGACGTCCGGAAGCTATATTTGAGTCTATTTACTGGGGGCTCTATATGAGATATAGTAAAGAGCTTTGCTCGGACAGCCGAAGCCGCTTAGCGGAGAAATAGATGAAATGGTTACAAATCATCGATTCTACCACGATTTCGCTATTTTCCAACCTATTGTTTAAGGGAGTAGGCCGCAATCCTAAGACAGGCAAGAAAAAAGGTGGAATAAAAGTGCACACAGTGATTCATGCCAATGAAGGTGTTCCTTCTGATGTACGTTTTACATCTGCTGCTACGAATGACTCTTTTATGTTGAAACCCAGTAATTTCCAAGAAGGGGAAGTGTTGGCGATGGATCGTGCCTATATAGATTATGAGAAGCTTGAAGAACTTACGAATAGAGGTGTGACCTATGTCACCAAAATGAAGAAAAATCTAACATATCTGTTATGGTGTGATACAATATGGCAGAATAGTAATGGAAATATGCAATATCGTATTAAATGGGTAACCTTTTACAAACCTATAAAAGGTGGTGGATTGATTCGCCATCATGCCCGTATAATAAGTTATATTGATCGAAAACTTTTAGCAGACAGAAATAATTGATTATCAACTATTTACATGTAGAAACTACTCAAAAAAATTAGGTATTTTTTTTGAAAGGGGCAAAGTTGGGTTATATCGTATATCTTCTTTTATGAATTGTATTTATGGAATCTCCATTCCCAGTACCCACTTTAATACAGTCTAACTGGTACTGGGGTTTCACTTAGGTGGTACTGGAGTTTCTATTATATGGTACTGGAGTGTTACTTAGGTGGTACTGATAAGGTATATTGAAGGCAGGGATTAGACACTCTAATGAATGTACTCATCATATTTACTGAAGTCTATAGAGAAGGCTGTTCCGACCTTTTAAAGTATCAGTCTTTTACTTTTTGCTTACCTACTTATATTATATATGTATATCCCATCTTCTTGAGATGGGATATTTTTTTAGGGAAATAAAATTACGAACCTCAGATGAAAGAGGCTGATAATAAGGTTTCCTTATAATCTTTATGCTTGGCAAGCTGGTGGAATTCTCCTCCACTGCTCAATCACCCGTTTGCATCCATCCTCTATATGCAAGGCTACACTTCGATATACAGCATTAGTCTGATAATGTGGATCCATAACAACTGTATCAGTACCAAATGTAAGTTTGTCGAACAAAACAATTCTGTCCCAATTCGTGTAGTCAAGCACTCTGGTAATGGCATTGCGGTGTTCTGCACCAAATACGACAATGCAGTCTGCCTTCTGCAAATACTCACAAGTAATAGGGGTTGTTACACCTTTAAGTAGGGTGTCCAAAATCCGCAATTTTTTTCCGCATGAGATTTGATAGTTTCATACGAAAATTATTTGTGCCGTTTTGTAATCTCACAGCATAAGTTTTATA
>UQPD01000045.1 GCA_900542795.1 uncultured Prevotella sp.
AATACACACACGATAGGGCACAAATCAACTTATCAGAATTATTAGAACCACCCTAAAGGGTTAAGTAAAAAGTGTGTCCGTATGCCACTTCCCCTTAACCCTTTTAAGTAGGTGTTCGAAGTTATTTTGAATAACTACTTATCACATTTAAAGTTTGTAACCCCACTGTTCCAATACATCGCCCCAATTCTCTTCAACGAGTTGCTTGGTGCGTTCAGCGTATTGATATTTGTTCTTTTTGTATCCCTTCTTCGAACCAACATATTGGGCAATAGCCGTTTTTGCATTGTCCCATCCTGGGAGTGAAAGCGTGCGATAAATCTTTTCGGTCATGCCAAGTGCATCAGCCTCAAAGTCCTCAAACTTCACTTCAATCAAGTTACCTTCGGGGATAAGGTGCTTGTCTGCCTCATATTGGTCGTGCAGTTTGCGGTAAGTGGTAAGGATATTCTGTTCAATAGCCTCGTCACTGAATTCCTCGAGTTTGAGAGGTTGAATGGTGTTGGTAAAGAAAGAACGCGTACTCTCAAACACTGTGTAAGGATTACGCATCAAGTAGATAAACTTGGCATTGGGGAACATCTTTACCAACTCCTTAACGCGACCCGTGTGAGGAGGATTCTTTGAAAGGAATTGTTCACCTCCTGTGTTCCAAAGCGAAATCTTGATGAGTTTGCGGAAGGTCTCTTCCCATACATCGAGTTCGGGCTTTGTAATATCCTTAAAAATAAGGTACTTATCGCAATACTCTTGCATGTATTTGGGGAAGAACCAAAAGTTGTAGAAGGTATATGGGCACATGTTTGAAATGGCAAATTCCTCTTCTTGCGGAAGGTCAACAGCCAATTCCATATTGTCGGTAGGACGTTTGTCGGGCATAAGCCACGACATGTTCTTCTTAAAGAAAGGTTGTCCAAACATCATGAGGTGTGGAAAAACCGTTTGGTAAGTAGTGCAATAACCAAAGCGTTTGTCGCATGAGAGCACATTGTGTACAAAAGTAGTACCCGAACGCCAATGTCCAAGAATAAACACAGGGTCATTCTTAAGCGGTGTGTTGGCAAGCAATTTCTTGTAACGACGGTCTTGCAAAGGAGCAAGTACCGAAAGCAAACGGCAAACCGCCTTAGTCAGACGATATTTACCTTTCCATGGACCATCAACTGTACGTCCTGCAGTGAGTTCTTTAAAAGTTTTCCAGTCAGCTCCTACGAGCGTGTTAATGGGGAGTTTGTTAAATTCGATAAGACCCATTTATTCTTTTTATTTTGTGTTTTGATTATTCGTTTCTTTGAAGTCGTCTAAAAGTTTAAATCTAATCTTTGTCAGAAAAGTTTAGATGACTTCTTTATCAGCCTAATGCCCTATCACTTTCGCTAGCTATAAAATTCTTATTTCTTAACCACCTTGCGTCCACCTACAATATAGATGCCAGGAGCAGCTTGTTGTAATGAAGGGATGCGTCTACCCAAAACATCGTAGATTGTTGTATTGGTTTTTGACGCCTGTGCAGGAGTCAACACTTGATTGATTCCCGTGAGTGTGGCATCGAGATAGCTAAAAGTTACACTACCATCCTCTTGACGCTCAATGTTGTAGATGGGACGTGAGAGTTTCTTCGTAGACCCTGTATGGAGTATAGTGGCAGGCGTAGTGTCATCTGTCAGCGAGTTAATGTTAATAGTGTCGTTTTGCAAGGGGAAGAGGTCAGCACTGATGCGTTTAAACAAATCCGAAATGTTCAGACCCAATCCCGAGCCACTACCTTCCTTCACATTGTCAGCAGGCACATAAGTCATGCGTTGACGGTCTGCCTTCGTGTTGACGCTATTACCATTCCAATTAGCGCGTTCATAGTCCACGTGTAACACAAAGAGTCCTTCGCCCATCATCGAAGCATGCCACTTATTAGAGTGTGGAGCAGAGAAAATGTAATATTCTTTTTTATTCTCTGGATTTCGAACCACATAAGCACGTGCACCTTCGCGGTTCTTAACAGAACCATCAAGAGGCAACACACGCACAAATTGTGCAACATCAGTCAGTTCTTCTACAGGCAACCAACCCATGTAACTACGTTCGTAGGCAGTGTATTCCACAGGACGATAGCCATCGTAGAAGTACTGTCCGTAGTCCATAATGTCCCAATAGCCCATAGTGGTGAAAGAGCCACTCGATTTGGATGTATTATAAAAGTCGGGCAAACCAAGTGCGTGACCAAACTCGTGGCAGAATAAACCAACACCATCTAACTCAGCCCCTTTAATGTCGTTAGGTGACGAACCATATTGCTGCAACAATTCGTTACCCATAAAGTAAGAGCCAATCGTCACTGTTTTATTATTAACGCTGAACGAAGATTGTTGGAATTTTGCCCAAAGATAGTCGCTATTTCCATCCTCGAACGAAGACTGCTGACCTGGACCAGCAAACATCAGTGCCACCATTGGCACCTTGCTTGTACCCTCTAAGCAATATTTTGAAAAATCGACTTGCTTTTCTGCTTCAGCCAACACATCTTTCACAAAAGTAATGCTATTGGGGTCGGTAGTTCCACTTTGACTGTCCTTGCCATAGTAGGCATATCCATTGGGCAATGTAACTTGTGCCACAACCTCAAACTGTGGAGCAAACAAGCTGTCGCTTTGTGCCAAGAAATAGTCGCGTACAGACCCCTTAGAACCTGCCTCGTCCTTATAGCCGCTTTCATTAAAGAAACGCGAAATCTTTTTAGCATCATGGTCCTCGCGGAATTTGCGGTCAGCAAAGTTAACCATCACAACGGGCAACACAGGTTTGCCAATGCTTTGCACAGCACCTTGTGCAGAGGTGCCATATTTTCCCAAACCATCTTCAGTTGAAGTGGTAAGCGACTGTGTGTGCAAACCCTCATTGTCAATGCGCAGCAAGGGTTGTTGCGGACAAGCCTCTTCCATAAGGGCAGAAGCCTCAGTAGCACTCACAAGCTGTTGAGGCATGCGAGTCGTAGAGACTTGATTTTTCCCATCTACCAATAAGTTAGAGGGAGCCAACACCTTACCATTGCGACGAGCGTAGTAAAAGTGACCATCTTTACCAGGCAACACAGCCACACCATTGGTTGTAGTGTAGAGAGTATAGCGTCCGTTGCCAAGCGCATTTATTGTAACCGATGTGCCATCGGGTTGTTGATGCACAATGGTGCGACGCACGGGGAATGTGGCATGAGCCGAAGTTGCGCCCAAGGTTAAAAAGAGGAGAGGAAGTATATGTTTAATTTTCATCACGTTCTTATTTATATATATATTATTGTGTGTCAGTAATGGGTTCAACCGTGATAGTAGCTTCGCATACATGCGTCACGCAAATGGGAGTACCCGGATTGATAAAACTACCCGCAGATTTCACCTCCACCTGTTTGCCATTGATTTCAGCATTGCCCACCAAGGCAAGTCGTGTTAAGGCACGTCCTTTATCGCCCACACTGATAGAGAGTTGTTCGGGAGTAGCGTTTGTTGAGTCGATAGCAGTGTGCAGGCTCATACGGTCAAAGGTGCGCGAGTGAGCCACCCCATACAGCATAATGCCAAGCACCACAAGAGCAATGACAATAGCGGTGCAAGCCCAAGTCACGCCATATTCAGCATAAATGAGGTAAGCATCCACAATGGCACAAGCAATAGATCCAATGCCAGCCCAACCAAAGCCTGGAAGCACAAACACTTCGAGCAAGCCCAAGATAAGGGCAAATACAGCCAAAATAATAATAACGGTCATAAGGCACAAAAGGTTTGAGGTTTTTGGTAAGTAGGTGCTCAAAAATATTTACATTGTGAGAACCTACTTAAAGAAAAAGAGAGAGGGTAGGAGAGAAGCGTTAGGCTCTTGAAAAAAGTTCAATAACAAAGTTTAGTAAGCCGCGCGATATTTTCCCTCCTCCTTATCGTCCATCATCGAGAGATACGAGGCATAGCGCGAAGGAGCCAAGTGGTGTTCTTCGAGAGCTTGCAGCACAGCGCAACCCGGTTCGTGCGTATGTGTGCAATTATTAAAGCGGCAGTCTGCCGAGATGGCAAAGATGTCGCGAAAGTAGTGAGCCACCTCTTCAGGTTCCATGTTGAACGTGCCAAAGCCTTTAACTCCAGGCACATCAATCAAAGCACCTTGGTGGTTAGGCAGTTCAAAGAGTTCGCTAAAGGTAGTGGTGTGCATACCCGTGCCGTGCGCATCCGATATTTCAGCCGTACGTACATGCGCATCCGGTATGAGCAAGTTGAGCAAAGTACTTTTTCCCACGCCCGAGTGTCCTGCCAATAACGTAGTTTTACCTTGAAGATGTTGCGCCAAAGCATCCACGCCCTCATTCTTTAGAGCCGAGATGCAGAAGCAGTCATAACCAATGTTCGTGTAGAGTGCCTTCCAATAGTCAAGCAGTTCGTGCTCATCGTCCGTAAGGTCATCAGTCTTGTTAAAAGCAATGCACACAGGTACGCGATAAGCTTCAGCCGAAGCCAAGAAACGGTCAATAAACGTAGTACTCGTTTCGGGGCGTGCAATCGTCACCACAAGCAGAGCCATGTCCACGTTCGCAGCAAGGATGTGGCTTTGTTTTGACAAGTTCGATGCTTTGCGAATGATGTAGTTACGTCGTTCGTCAATTTCGGTAATAAAGGCAGCGTTTTCCTCTTTTCCTTCAGTTTGCTGTTCTTTAATGGTAACCCCATCTCCCACAGCAACGGGATTTGTTGAGCGTATGCCGCGTAAGCGAAAGTTACCTTTCACCTTACATTCCACGATGCGTCCATCATCGGTGCGCACCACATACCAGCTACCTGTGCTTTTAATAACTTTTCCGTGCATTCAGTGCAAAATATACAAGGGCTTGCCAAGGAGAGTGCATGAGCATTCTGGCTTGGCAAGCACCTCTACAAGGGTGTTATAAAATGTAGTCAGAGAGTTTATGAGAACATCGGCTGCGTTCTTTGTTTATAAACGGAACTCCAACCTCATTTCAAAACAAATCTTTTTAAACAGTCATAATTTCCTTGTTCTTAGCAGCAAGGATTTCTTCAATTTGCTTCATCTTCTTGTCGTGAATCTTCTGCAAATCGTTTTCGGCATCCTTCTCCACATCTTCAGAAAGACCATCCTTCACAGCCTTTTTGAGTTTGTCGATACCATCGCGACGTGCATTGCGGATAGCCACCTTAGCTTCTTCAGCTTCTTTGGCGCACTGCTTCGTGAGTTGTTTACGACGGTCTTCGGTGAGAGGTGGAATACCCAAGCGGATGATTTCGCCATTATTTTCGGGCATAATACCGATGGTCGAATCAATGATAGCCTTTTCAATAATGTGGAACATTGATTTTTCCCAAGGTTTAATGGCAATTGTGCGCGAGTCAGGTGTCGTAATGGCAGCCACATTGTTAATAGGCACCATTGAACCATATGAATTTACGCGCAAGTCGTCCAAAATATGTACGTTAGCCTTACCGGCACGGATTTGTGCGAGCGTTTCTTCCAAGTGGAGTACACTCATGTCCATTTTATCCTCGCAGTCGCTGAGGCATTTCTTTACGTCGAGCATTTTCTATAGGTTTTTTTGATGTATATTCTTTCTTTTGCAAAGATAGTGCAAGGTGAGTGCAATAGAAAAGGAAAACCTGCAAGGCTTTCATTTTTATTGCCGAACCGCTGCCTATCTTCTGTAAAGATAGTGCAAACCGAATGCAAAAAGCCAAGCTTGCTTGAGATTTTTGCTGAGGTGCAGCCTATCTTCTGCAAAGATAGTGCAAGGTGAGCGTACTACAAAACGAAAGGGGCGGATTTTCGTTTTTTTATTGTCAATGACGCAGTTTGGGCTCCGATATTCTCAATAAATTTCTAAGAAATAAGCACTGAAAATATTTTTATGGATTTTGAATATCCTTCATAATATCGTCAAAAATTTGTTGCATCCGTTCAGGTTGTTTTATTATTTCGCGCAACTGTTTCAGCGGTTCAGCATTCGGACTCTCAGGCAACCAAAGTTGCAAGTAGCCACCCTCACCATATTTTTTGTGTAGATGTTGCACCATGCGCTCATATTGCTGAGGGCGTGAGAGTTCTGGATAATGATCCAATCCATACAATAGGGCACGTTTAATAACCGTATGCGGCACAATGATGCGGTCCGCCTCAGCCACAATCATCCCATATATGCTACGCGGTTTCGATTTTGCTGAGGCACGATGATCCTCAGCCGCTTGAGCAATTATTTCTATCTCTTGCGGTGTAAACCATGCAGCCAGTTGACGGTCAGCACGAATCATTCTGCCCGACTCCAAGTGATGCACTTCGCGTCCAGCACAAAGTCCGATGTCATGACAAGCTGCCGCCATAAGCACCAAACGTTCGTCCACTTCGGCATAATGCTTAGCCATTTGCAAACTACGTTCCATCACCGCAAGGGCATGGTCACGACGATGGGCAGGGTCAAAGTGGTCGTATTGCGGCAAAATATGTAGTTGAATATAATCGTTTAATGTCATGTGTGTAGAATGTGAGTCTCCCTTCTGTTCAAAAAAAACTTTGTTACTCCTCCTTATACCTTATTATATATATAGTACTCAAGTTTCGGATTTAGTTAAGACGGGCTAAATCCGAAACTTGTATATAGAATTCTTAAGCAAGTACCCCGTTTTGCGAATTGTTAAGAGATAGGTTTGTTCGTCTCAATCCACTTAACCATTTCAGCAGCAGCCCGTTCAGGAGCACCAGGTTCACCTAATCGTTTAGCCATTTCCTCATAGCCTTTTAATTGAGCCAATCGAGCAGGAGCGTCAGCGGGCAAGAGCTGTGCCAAGTGCGCACGCACATTTTCCACACACATCCCATCAGCCACAAGTTCAGGCACCACTTCACGTCCAGCAATAAGATTAACCAACGAAATAAAAGGAACCTTCAAAAAGTAAGGACGCACACGCGATACAAACCATCCACAACGAATGTAGTAGCACACCACTTGGGGAACACGAAAGAGAGCCGTCTCAAGCGTAGCCGTACCACTGGTAACCAAGGCAGCAGTGGCATGCGAAAGCAAAGCATAAGTCTGTCCACTCACCATCTGCACACGCGAGGCATCAATGCCCGATGCTTGAATAATGCGTTCGTAAAAGTCCGATTCAATAGCAGGAGCCTTAGCAATTACCAATTTGTAGTTCGTTGCAAAAGGCAAGGCAGCTTGCAACATCCTACTCAAATTGTCCACAATCTCTTGTCGGCGCGAACCAGGTAACAAGGCAATGGTCTGTCCATCAGATTTTGGAGCACCCTGTGCTGCAATAAAAGCCGAAACTTCATCCACCGAGGGATTTCCCACATACGAAATAGGGTAATGATGCTTCCCTTCAAAAAAGTCAACTTCAAAAGGCAGAATAGAGAACAAACGGTCAACATCCCTACGAATAGCATGAATGCGATGCTCCTTCCAAGCCCATATTTTAGGCGAAATATAATAAAAAACAGGGCAAATGGCATTTTCTTTCGCAAAACGTGCCATTTTTAAGTTAAACCCAGGGTAGTCCACAAGAATAAGCGCATCAGGCTTCCATTCAGCAATCTCACGTTTACATTGAGCCATGCCACGCAAAATGGTGCGCAAGTGGAGAGCCACCTGCACAAATCCCATATAGGCTAACTCGCGATAGTGACAAAGCAAAGTGCCACCCACGGCTTGCATCTCGTCTCCCCCATAAAAGCGAAACTCCACATCAGGCTGCAGTTGTTTAATGGCCCGCATCAAGTGAGCCGCATGCAAGTCGCCACTTGCCTCACCCGCAATTAGGAATATCTTCATAACACTTGCCTCAAAACGTCCACCAATTCGTGAGCCGTAACATCCAACTGCGTTGGTGTAATGGCCACATAGTCATGAGCCAAAGCCCAACGGTCGGTGTCTGTAGCCTCAGGTTCCAACTCCTTGCAGTCGCCAGCCAACCAGTAGTAGTCTGCACCATAAGGATGCTTGCGCGGTTCCACCTCATTCTGCCAACGCGACCGAGCCATGCGACACACTTTAATACCCTTAAACTTAGGTGCAAGGGGAAAGTTGATGTTCAAACAAGTAAAAGCGGGCAATCCAACTGCAATGGCTTTAAACATAAAGTCCACTAAGTAAGGGCGCAAAGGCTCAAAGTCAGCCTCCATGCGATGGTCGCAGAGCGAAAAAGCCACAGAGGGGTACCCTTGCAAGGCACCTTCAATAGCCACCCCCATCGTGCCCGAGTAGTGAGCGTTAACCGATGAGTTATCCCCATGGTTAATACCCCCAATAACAAGGTCGAACTTGCGGTCGGTAAAAAGGTTAAGAGCCATCTTTACACAATCAGTCGGTGTGCCCGAACACGAACACACTGTGAGGCCTTCTTCTTGACGTAGCATCTTATAAGTAAGCGGACGTGCCGAAGTAATGGAACAACTAAAGCCCGAACGGGCAGAATCAGGAGCCATAACCAAAATATCGGCATAAGGGCGCAAAGCCTCTACCAGAAAATTTATTCCAGGTGCATCTACACCATCGTCGTTGGATATAAGCAAGTAAGGACGCATAAAGATGACTTTTTAAAATGCAATATTAAAACGCCTAAGCTGCAAAACAGTCTTGCAAAGTAGCAAACCATCCATTCGCAGGGCTAAAAGATAGAATATAAAATGCTGTTCTAATTTTTTTTCTGAAATTCAGACAATCGTTTAACACCCTCTTGCCTGTGTTTAAGTATAGCACCACGCAGTCACATAGTTTGCTATGCTCCTCCATTCTCTATTCTCCATTTACATGCAATAAGGCACAAATTAACTTATCAGAATTATTAGAACTACTCAAAAGATAAGGCAAAAGTACGAAAAATAGTTTAGTCGTAGATTATTAGCCGAATTTTTCTTACCTTTGCAACCCATAAAGCATAGAGACAGAGGGCAGCAAAAAGCATTACAAGCTCTCTTATCCTTAACCTATAACAAAAAATATGAGCAAAATCATTGCTTTGGCCAACCAAAAAGGTGGCGTAGGCAAAACCACCACTTCAATGAATTTGGCCGCATCACTTGCCACACTCGAAAAGCGCGTGCTGCTAATCGATGCCGACTCGCAGGCTAACGCTTCGTCGGGCTTGGGAGTGGACTTGAGCAAGGTGGACTGCTCAATCTATGAATGCCTCATCAATGGCACAGACATACGCGAGGCTATTTACACCACCGACATAGACCGTCTCGACATTATCCCCTCAAACATCAATTTGGTGGGAGCCGAGGTAGAAATGCTCAACTTTGAGCGACGCGAGTATATATTGCGTACTTTGTTGCGTACGCTCGATAAAGAGTACGACTACATCCTCATCGACTGCTCGCCTTCGCTCGGTCTTATCACAGTCAATGCGCTCACAGCTGCCAATTCTGTGATTATTCCTGTGCAATGTGAGTATTTTGCACTCGAGGGTATCTCAAAACTCCTCAACACCATCAAGATTGTCAAAAAGAAGCTCAATCCCGAACTCGAAATTGAGGGATTCTTGCTCACTATGTATGATAGTCGTTTGCGCTTAGCCAACCAAATCTACGATGAAGTGAAGCGACACTTCCAAGAGTTGGTGTTCAAAACCGTTATTCAGCGCAATGTTAAGCTCTCTGAGGCTCCAAGCCACGGATTGCCTGCCATTCTCTACGACGCAGACTCAACGGGTGCAAAAAACCACTTGGCTCTTGCCAAAGAAATTATCAAAAAGAACGAAAAATAAACGTGCAAAGGACTAATGGGTGAAATTTTAAATTATATTTTTTAGAATCACCCTGTTAAAAGGAGTAGCCTCAAACGTGAAGCACCCTTTTCCCTCTACACATACTTCTTCATTTAACCCTCCTATTTAAATGGCATCTCATAAGAAATTTCCCGCATTGGGACGTGGATTGGACGCTCTCATCTCAACCGAAGAAGAGGTACATACCAGTGGTTCTTCGAGCATCAACGAGGTGCCGGTGTTCAAAATAAAAGCGAACCCCAATCAGCCGCGCCGTGAGTTCCAACCCGAAGCTTTGCAAGAGTTGGCAGACAGCATCCGCGAAATAGGCATTATCCAGCCCATTACGTTGCGACTGATGGAGGACGACTCTTACCAAATCATTGCTGGTGAACGACGCTGGCGTGCTGCACAAATAGCCGGACTTACTACAATTCCTGCTTACATTCGCACCGTCGACGATGAAAACACCATGCAAATGGCTTTGGTGGAGAACATTCAGCGCGAAGACCTCAACGCCATCGAAATTGCATTGGCTTATCACAACCTCATCGAGCAATACAACCTTACGCAAGACAAGTTAGCAGAAAAGGTAGGTAAAAAACGTGCCACCATTGCCAACTATTTGCGTCTGCTCAAATTGCCCGCACAGGTGCAGGTAGCTTTGCAAAACAAAGAAGTAGACCAAGGTCATGCGCGTGCCTTACTCGGATTAGACAAACCTTCGCTCCAAGTAAAGCTTTTCAACGAAATTCGCGAAAAAGGCTACTCGGTGCGTCAGGTCGAAGAGATGGTAAAGGCACTCAACAATGGCGAAACCCTCAAGAGCGGACGCCATACACTGAAAGATAAAGGGACTAAACGATTGCCCGAGGAATACAACGAACTGCGTTCGCGTCTTTCTGAGCGATTTAACACCAAGGTGCAAATGACCTGCTCGCAACAAGGAAAAGGTAAAATTTCTATTCCCTTTGCCTCAGAGGAAGAATTGGAACGCATCATTACGTTGCTCGACAAAATCTAAGTCCTTTCCTCTTCCCGAAAGTCATTCTCGCTTCCCCCCCAAGGCTCATTCTTTTGGCAAACCCACTTTAGGGTCTTGCCCAAGGAAACCGCTTAACACACAAAGCAATTACCCAAAAACATGAGTTGGCAAACCCTTGTGCGTGCATGGATGCTCGTTTTGTTAGCGTGCATAAGTCCTGTAGCGCTCATAGCAAACACAATATCTGAAGTCGGAGCCTCAAACAAGGTTTCGGCTTTGCCCATTTTTGCAAGTCAACCCATTGCGTGTACCGACACCGTGAAGAGTTTCGACCAATTGGCAAAAGAATTGTTGGAGGAAAAGAAACACCACGAAGAGGTGTCCGACCCCGACTCTGTGCTTGCCCGCAAGCAAAAAGGCATCTTGCGTCCCGACACTTTGCTTACAGCAGCCGACTCAGCACGATTGCGTCGAATAACCGACTCGCTTACACACATTCCAAAGCTCCCCCTCACCAAGGTAAAGATGCGCTTTATCCCTAATCCCAACAAAGCCCTCTGGCTTTCATTGGTATTTCCTGGTGCAGGACAAATTTACAACCGTAAATATTGGAAACTACCTATTATATATGGTGGCTTCATGGGATGCACCTATGCCTTGATGTGGAACCAAATGATGTATCGCGACTATTCGCAAGCCTATCTCGACATTATGGACGATGACCCTAACACCAACTCCTATCTCGACATGCTGCCTCCGCGATACGACATCACCGGACGCGAAGAGCAATTCAAAAACGTGTTTAAGCGTAAAAAGGACTTTTACCGACGCTACCGCGACCTTAGTGCATTCTGCTTTGTAGGTGTGTATTTACTCTCGGTCATCGATGCCTATGTCGATGCCCAACTCTCTGTATTTGACATTTCACCTGATCTCAGCATGAAAGTAGAGCCTGCTGTGATAGGTGCGCCCAATATGCTTGGCTCAAACAAGCGTGCTGCCTATGGCGTAGGCTGCAGTTTGAGTTTTTAAGAACGACAAATCAACCGAATGAAACGTATAAAAACCATTATCCTTTCGTTTGCCTTTGGCGTGCTTGGCGCTATGGCACAAAACGAAAACATTACCGTACAGGACGACCAAAACGGACAAGAAGAAGTTATTGGTTTGCCCGAGGGTATGACCGTTAGTTGCGATTCTCTCATCAACGAGTGGATGGCAAAAAAGTATCTTTATCCCGACACCACTTGTGTAAACCCCGATTACAACCCAACCTTCACTCCCGAGGAATATCAAGAACGCTTACGTCGTTTGCCCGTTGTAATGGAGATGCCCTACAACAGCGTCGTACAAAAGTTTATCGACCAATACAGTGGACGCTTGCGTCGCACCGTGTCGTATGCTTTGGGAGCAGGAAACTTTTATGTGCCTATCTTCGAAGAAGCACTCGACTATTACGGACTTCCCCTTGAGTTGAAGTACCTTCCCGTCATTGAGTCGGCTCTCGAACCTAAAGCCCGCAGCCATGCAGGTGCTGTTGGTTTGTGGCAGTTCATGCTTGCCACAGGCAAACGCTACGACTTAAAGGTCAATAGCCTTCTCGACGAACGTCAAGACCCTTATAAAAGTACTTGGGCGGCTGCACGCTACTTGCGCGACTTATACAAAATCTATCATGACTGGAGTCTTGTAATTGCAGCCTACAACTGCGGACCTGGCAGTGTCAACAAAGCCATCCATCGTGCAGGGGGTACGCGCGACTATTGGGCAATCTACCCTTACTTGCCCAGCGAAACCCGTGGCTATGTGCCTGCTTTCATTGCAGCCAACTACATCATGAACTATTATTGCGAGCACAACATTTGTCCTATGAAGACAAAGATTCCCGTCACAACCGACACGGTAACCGTTACTCGCGATTTACACATGCAGCAAGTGGCAGAACTTTGCAACATTGACATGGAAGCAGTGCATGCGCTCAATCCTCAATACCGCACCGACTTAATTCCTGGTTCAAGTGGTCCCATGACGCTTTGTTTGCCAACCGATGCGCTCAATGCCTTTATCGACCTTAAGGATTCTGTTTATAATTATCGTGCTGAAGAACTTTTCACCCGTCGTCAAACGGTTGAGGTAGACAGCAAACTCGATAATCGCAGTGTAGCTGCACGTCGTCGTTGCAGTCGCAGCAACGATGTTACCGAAACTCGCTCTTCATCTACCAAAAGCAGCAAGAGTTCTAAGACAACACAAAGTTCAAAGAGCAGCAAGAGCACAAAGAGCAGCAAGAGTTCAAAGAGCAGCAAGAGTTCAAAGAGTAAGAGCAAGAGCAGAAAGAAGGACACCACAAAGAATGTAACTGTTCGCGATGGTGATAGTCTCGAGCGCATTGCCAAGCGCAATGGCACAACCGTGCAGAAACTCAAAAAGCTCAATAACATAAAGGGCAACATTATTAACACAGGTAAAAAGCTTCGCGTTAAGTAATTGCTGCAAAAATATTTATTCCCCAAAAGGCAGATGTTGCACGCACACAACATCTGCCTTTTTACAATCCTTATAGTTTATTTATGAAACTCTCCGTCGTTACCATAAACTACAACAACCGTGCAGGATTAGAAAAGACCCTCCGTTCGGTAACCCAGCAACTCACGCCCGATGTTGAATACATTGTCATTGATGGTGGCTCTACCGATGGCAGTGTCGAACTGATTCGTCAGTATGCTAACCACATCACTTATTGGGTAAGCGAGCGCGACAAAGGCATTTACAATGCCATGAACAAAGCCATTCAGGTAGCGCAAGGCGAATACATTAACTTTATGAATTCGGGCGATGCTTATGCTGCGGTTGATGTCTTGCCTCAAGTTTTGCCCCGACTTTGTGGCAAGGACTTTTACATTGGCGATGAAAAGCGTGAGCAAGGCAGCAAGTTAAAAATCGTGCATGCTCCCGAGCGCATACATTTCATCAGCATTGCGCACAGTGCCTTAAAGCACCAAGCCACGTTCATACGTACCCAGTTACTCAAAGATCGTCCTTACGATGAAAGTTACAAAATAGCAGCAGATTGGGAGCACATGTTCCATGCTTTTATTTTCGACAATGCCACCTACGAGCGTTTGCCTCTTCTTGTTTCCGACTTCGACCTCAGTGGTGTATCCAGCAGCAAAGAGTTAGAAGCTTTGCAGCAACAAGAGTGTCATCGCATTCGTGCTTCGCATCTACCTCCGCGCATCTGCGAATTTGTTGAAGGCGAAAACAACAAATACCAACTCAAATTGCTTCATGCCTTAGGTTACGATGCGCCTCTTCGTCGCGACCTCAAAGTGCTTCGCAATGCCTTCAAAATGCTTCTTTCCGATTTGTTTCGAAAACGTTCTTAGGTAGAGAAGCACAATATTTCCTAACAGCATTTCGCCAACTGCCACAACGAAAACGCGCCAACTGCCACAACGAAAACGCGCCAACTGCCACAACGAAAACTCGCCAACTGCCACAACAGAATTGCGCCAACTGTCACAACAGAAATGCGCCAACTGCCACAACGAAGCTAAAAAAGAACAAAGTTCAATCATCTTATTTGCTTGATATTCAATAAAATATATTATTTTTGCATCAGAAATTAAAAATGAGATTTTATGAAAGAATATAAAGCAAGAATTGCAGATAAAATATTGGCAGAAAAACTGGATGCGATGGGGGCTGTTTTGATAGAAGGTCCTAAGTATTGCGGTAAGACTACTCTAGCCAGTCAACAGGCTAAAAGTATCCTGTCTATGTCTGATCCGGATACCATGGAGCAGAACATAGCCATGGCCAATACCAATATCAAACTGTTGCTTCGGGGTGAAACGCCACGATTGATAGATGAATGGCAAATAGCACCAAAGTTTTGGGATGCCGTGAGAAATGAAGTGGATAAGCGTGATGATGATGGGCAGTTCATACTAACTGGGTCTGCTGTGCCACCTAGTTATGATGAAATCTTTCATACGGGAACGGGGCGTTTTGCCTGGCTCAAACTCCGAACAATGAGTTTGTGGGAATCAGGAGATTCTACAGGAGAGGTGAGCCTTGCCAAATTGTTTGCAGCCGACAGGACGGATTACTTCGTAGAAGGAATCAATCCAATCGACTTGGAGCATCTGGCATATTTGACTTGTCGGGGTGGCTGGCCGAAAGCCTTGGATAAGAAAAGCAAGCAGGCAGCTTTACAGCAGGCCATTGAATATTTTGAGGCAGTAACCAGATTCGATGTATCCCGTGTAGATGGAGTCAACCGTGATAGTGAATTGGCACGGAGGATTATGCGTTCGTATGCGAGAAATCTGGGAAGCCAGGCTACGGCAGGTACCATTTTGGCAGATATTGCCAACAATGAGAGTACTGAGGTTAGTGAGAATACCATCTATTCCTACATCAAGGCTTTGAAGAAGATATTTGTGATAGAGGATTCTACTGCCTGGAACCCGAATATGAGAAGCAAGTCGGCAATACGTACTTCTGATACCAGATATTTTACCGACCCTTCGATTGCAACGGCTGCATTGGGAATGGGACCGGATGATTTGATCAATGATTTGAGTACGTTTGGCTTATTCTTTGAAACCTTGTGTGTGCGTGATTTGAGAGTCTATGCCGATGCATTAGGCGGCTCCGTTTATCATTTTCGTGATAAAAATGGTCTGGAGTGTGATGCTGTGGTTCATCTTCGTAATGGTAAGTATGGATTGATTGAGGTGAAGCTGGGTGGCGACAAGCTCATAGAGGAGGGCGCAAGAAACCTGGTGACATTGGAAAACAAAATCGATACCGATAAGATGAAGTCCCCATCTTTCAAAATGGTGCTGACTGGTGTCGGTAAATATGCCTACCAGCGTCCGCAGGACGGCGTATATGTTGTGCCGATAGGGTGCTTGAGAGATTAGAACTTATAGATACGCAAAGCACCTATCTCGTATTCCGAAAGCAGAAAAAGATGCTTTCTTGATATGAGATGGGTGCTTTTTTTAGATGTGAATAGCTTACTTCTTCTTAGTCAACACATAGTGCTTGGCTATCTCGCCTTCTGGCTCATTGCCCAGCGAATCGGTCATGATGAGGCTATGCTCATCCTTTACCTTATAGAAAGAGTTCTCGCCAGAAGATGGACGGGTAATCATTACCACGCCGTTGGCAAGCATTTTGTAAATGCCGCTGAACTCATCGTGACCATCCTTGCGGTCGATGTAATCAGAAGTAAACTGATAGGTGCTGTCTGCCTTGAGCGTCAACACCGTCTTGATGCCTGGGCAGTCGGCTGCAGGGAGAGTTCCCTCGTAAGTGCCTTCCACGGCTGGCAACTTCACGCTTCCGTCTTTTTCTACCAAGGCAGAATCTTCTGTATAGCTGGCATTTTCATCGTTTCCATTCTGTCCCGCTTTCTTGCTGTTGCAAGAAGCCACTGACAAAGCAGCGATAACGGCTGCTGTTAAAACTAATTTCTTTTTCATATCTCTAATGCTTTTTAAAGTGAATACTTTTCGCAAAAGTACGCTTTTATCTGTTACAAGCAAACTTTTTGCATAGAATTTATGGAATATTATACTATTTTCTTAATTGATGATGATGGGTACTACTTCTTCTTCGTTAGGCCAATGGGGCAGATAGAGCAGCGGGCGAGGAGTGCCCCCCAAGCCCGTCCAGTCTATCCGTTTCACAAAGTCGAAATCGGGAGGACCGAAGTCGAAACTTCTGCCGTAGAGCAC
>UQPD01000046.1 GCA_900542795.1 uncultured Prevotella sp.
CAGGGCAAGCGAAGCGACACCCTGGGTGTTACGGATTGCCATAGTATTGACGCCCTGTAAGGGCAAAAGCATTTGATGTTGAATAATTTATTTAAGGCTTCTGCCCTTACAGGGCGTCACTAACTAACGTGCTTTTACCCAGGGTGTCGCTTCGCTTACCCTGGGCTAGGCGCTGTTGCCCTTTCAGGGCGCACTTGCTAAATCCGAAACTTGAGTAATATATAAGGATTCATCATCTTGGTTCTTTCTCTTCCCAATAAGAAAAATCATTCAGAAAACACTGTCATATAACTGTGAGTGTTTTTTTTGAAACAACATATTTACATTTATGATCGTAAACGAATCAATACCATCTAATAATGCGAATACGGGGGCTAATGCAAGCCTTATTCGTGTTGGCATCAGCCAAGGTGACACCAATGGCGTGGGCTACGAACTTATCTTTAAGACTTTTGCAGACGCTACGATGTTCGAACTCTGCACGCCTATCGTATACGGACACATTAAGGTGGCTAACTTCCACCGCAAAACTTTGAACATTAACGTGCCTCTGCATGTTATAGATTCTGCCGAAGAGGCTGTGGATGGACAATTGAACTTTGTGAATTGTTCGGACGAAGAAGTGAAGGTGGAGTTTGGAAAACAAAGTGCTGAGGCTGGACATGCTGCTTTTGAATCGTTAGAGCAAGCTATCTCTGACTATAAGGCTGGAAATATCGATGTGCTGGTTACGGCTCCTATAAATAAGGCAAGCATTCAGAGTAGTAATTTCCGTTTTGTAGGTCATACGGAATATTTGCAAAATCGCGTAGGACAGGATGCTGAAGGTCCGCTGATGATTTTATGCAACAGCATGATGCGTGTGGCTTTGGTTACAACGCATGTTCCTATATCGGAAGTAGCTTATTCGGTTACAGAGGATAAGATTATTCAGAAGGCTAAACTTCTTTATGAATCGCTCTGTAAGGACTTTTGCATTTCGGCTCCTCGCATTGCCGTGTTGGCTCTTAATCCTCATGCGGGTGATGGTGGTGTGTTGGGTTCGGAAGAGGATGAGGTTATTAAACCTGCGGTTAAAGCTCTTTCAGAAGCGGGCATTCCTTGTTATGGTCCTTATGCGGCTGATGGTTTCTTTGGTGCTGCATCTTACCGACACTTTGATGGTGTGTTGGCTATGTATCACGACCAGGGGCTTACGCCTTTTAAAGCATTGTCAATGAACGATGGTGTAAACTTTACGGCTGGACTGCCCTTGGTGCGCACTTCGCCTGACCATGGAACGGCTTATGACATTGCTGGTAAGGGCGTGGCGCATGCTGACTCTTTCAGACAGGCTATTTATGCGGCTATCGATATTTACAGAAATCGTTTGGCGTATGAAGAAGCGCATGCGAATCCGCTCCCTAAAATTTATCAGGACCGCAAGGAAAGATAAAATAAGGGTGGTTCTAAAAATTCTGATTTTAATATGAAATTTGCAATTATAGCTGCAGGTGAGGGCTCTCGTTTGCAGCAAGAGGGTGTGGACTTACCTAAGCCCTTGGTACACATACAGGGTGAGGCGATGATTGACAGATTGATTCGCATCTTTCGACAACAACATGCGGAGGAAATTGTTATTATTGTCAATACGCTTAATCCGTTAACGGAACAGCACATTAACAATCTGAAAGAAAAAGGATTGGCGAATGATGTGCGTATGGTGGTGAAGAGCACACCGAGTTCTATGCACAGTTTTGCAGAATTGGCTCCTTACTTGCAAGATGGACCTTTCTGCTTGACTACGGTGGATACTATTTTCCGCGAGAAAGAGTTTGCTGAATACATCTCGTATTTTAAATCGTGTGAGTTTGACGGATGTATGGCAGTGACTGACTTTATTGATGACGAGAGTCCGCTGTATGTGGCTACGGATGCTGACTGCCACATTACGGGATTCCATGATAAGAACGAGGGTGACCGTTTTATTTCGGGTGGCATTTATTGCCTACGTCCTTCAGCCATCAACACGTTGCACAAATGTATGGAGCAGGGTAAGAGCCGTATGCGCAACTTTCAGCGTGCGCTTGTGGAGGATGGGTTGAAGCTAAAAGCTTATCCGTTCTCTAAAATTTTGGACGTAGACCATGCCTCCGACATTGCTAAGGCAGAAGATTTTCTATCACAAGCCCAATAAAAATGACACCGAAAAGAATATTAGGCATTAGCCGATCTACTCAATTTAGTCCGCACTCTGAAGACCGCGATGCTGCTATCTTTGCTGCTGTATCAAGCCGATTGAGCCGATTTGCAGATGTTTCTATCATCAGCGAGGATTTGTTTATTGCTGTTGATTTATCTGAATTTGACCTCGTGTTTTCCATGGCACGAGGTCGTGATGTGTTAGAATGTTTGGCACAAGCTGAACGTGAAGAGGGATTGGTGGTTATCAATTCGGCGGAACACTTGCTGAACCTTTCGCGAGCTAACTTGGCTTTGCTGTTTAAACAGAATGCGTTGTCTGTTCCTAACTTGATGGTGATGAAACCTACTCCCGAAACGAAGGCTACGCTAAGCTTTCCGCTTTGGATTAAACGCGGAGATAACTGTGCGCAAAAGCAAGGTGATGTGCAGTTTGTGGAGAATGAGTCGCAATTTGCACAAGCTATGACTGACTTTGCGAACCGTGGCATTCAACAAGTGATTGTAGAAGAACACTTGGAGGGTGACCTTATTAAGTTTTATGGTGTGGAAGGCTCTGCATTTTTCCACATTACCTACCCTACCGAAAAGGGAGGCTTCTCGAAGTTTGGTTTGGAAGAACAAAACGGACAGCCTCAACACTTTGGTTTTGATGCTGACAAGTTGAAGACGGAAGCTGACCGTGCTGCACAATTAACGGGTATTACGGTGTATGGGGGAGATGCTGTGGTTACGCCACAAGGCTCTATCCACATTATCGACTTTAACGATTGGCCCAGTTTTTCGGTTTGCCGCAAGGATGCTGCAAAGGCTATTGCTAACAGAATAAAGTTTTTTGATAAACCTATAAAATGACACAACAACAAAACACACAATTAGCTTCGACTTTTAAGTCGGCTGACACCGAAGAGTGGCTTGACATTCACTTTACACGTCCTCTCGGTTTACTTTGGGCTAATTTCTTTAACCATTTCAACATTCACCCCAATGTGGTGACTATCCTGAGTATTATCTTGGGTGCTGCTGCTGGTGTGATGTTCTACTTTACAGACTTAACTCATACCATTATTGGTATCTTACTGCTTGTATGGGCTAATCTCTATGACAGTGCTGACGGACAGTTGGCTCGCATGACTGGTAAAAAGACACGTTGGGGACGTATTCTCGATGGGTTTGCTGGTGATGTGTGGTTCTTTACCATCTATGCTGCTATTTGCTTGCGCTTGCAGGGCGACAACATTCCTTTTACGCAAACGCATTGGGGCATTTGGATTTGGGTGTTGGCTGCGGTATCTGGTCTTATCTTTCATGGCAAGCAGTGTCAGTTGGCTGACTATTATCGCAACATTCACCTCTTCTTTATTAAAGGTAAGAGTGGTAGTGAACTTGACAATTTTGTGAAGTTGAGAGAAGAACTCAAAACTTTGAGTTGGAAAAAGGATGGCATGTGGATGGTTTTCCTTTACTTTTATGGCAACTACACGCGTTCGCAAGAGCAAATGACTCCTGCTTTTCAAAGTTTGCGCAAGCGTATGTTGCAAGTGTATGGCGATAATCCTGTTCCTGCATCTTTGGCTGAAACTTTCCGTAAGGGGAGTTTGCCTTTGATGAAGTATGCCAACATCCTTACTTTCAACACACGCGCTATTGTGCTTTACATTGTATTGCTCATAGGGCAGCCTTGGATTTACTTTGTATTTGAAATTGTTGTAATGAACATTCTCTTCCTCTACATGCGTCACAAACACGAGAAGTTGTGCAAGACGGTTGAGGCTTCGCTCTCGTAAGGAGAGGAGAATGGGATTTTTCTGTCTTTAAACCGATATAGAAGTCGTCTAAACTTTTCTGTAAACTTTTATCTCTTCTAAAGTTTAGACGACTTCATAATTACATTCTCTATACGTGAAACCATTATACCGCAATCTGTTTCTACTTTTTGGCGTAGCTTCTATCATCTTTATGTTGTGTACGTTTGATGTGGACTACAGCCAGCTCTACCAACACTTGTTGCGTGCTGGACTTTATTTGCCTGCCGTTATTGGTGTATGGGTTTTTGTTTATGCTTTTAATGCTTGGGCTTTCCAAATCATTGTCAATAGTGGCACACATAGCAAGCATCTTTCATTTCGTCATGCTTATAAGTTGACGGTGTCAGGATTTGCTTTTAGCTATACCACTCCCTTTGGATTTGGAGGTGGACCTTATCGTGTGATGGAATTGAGTTCGCACATTGGTACACCTCGTGCTATGTCGTCGGTCGTGCTTTATTCGATGATGCACATTTTGTCGCACATCTGCTTATGGAGTTCGGCTGCCGTGCTGTTTGCAGTGATTTATACTGAAAAGATGACGCCCTTTTTATGGACGCTCTTTATGGCTTTTGCTGCAGTATTGGTAATTGTGTTGTTTGTTTTCCGCTTGTGCTACAAAAAAGGGGTTATTGTTAAACTTTTCACTCCCCTACTCCACATTCCGTTTGCGAAACGTTGGGCACGCGGTTTCTATGAGAAACATGCGGATAGCATGCAGCAAGTTGACGACAACATTTCGTACTTGCACTCACAGCCTCGTGCTTTTTATCTTTCGCTTATTTGCGAATATGTTGCCCGTGTTATCAATGCGTTGGAATATTACTTTATTCTGCTTTCGCTGGGTGTTTCTTTGAGTTTTTGGGATGCCATTTTTGTTTTGGCTTTCTCTTCTCTCATTGGTAACTTACTCTTTTTCTTGCCTATGCAGTTAGGCGCACGCGAAGGTGGCTTATTGCTTATTGTTAAAATGCTCAGTCTGAGTGCTCCTGGCTTGGGCATCTTTACCAGTCTTTACACACGTGTACGCGAATTGGTTTGGATTTTCATTGGTGTGAGTCTGGTGAAGTTTGGCAACAAAAAAATGATGAAGGATAAGAGCAACGGATAATCTGTAAGCTATTTTTAATTGAGTGGACTTTACCTTTGATTATTTCTTTTGAATATAAATATGAAAACGCTTTTGTTTGACTACGGCGGCACACTTGACACGGCTGCTAAACATTGGTATTACGTTTTTGAGGAGGCATATAAGGCTGTGGGATTGCAAATTCCCGACAACGAACTCAGACAGGCTTACGTGTTTGGCGAACGTTATTTAGCAAAAAATCCTGTCATTACACCCAACGATGACTTTGCCACTTTACTGAAAAAGAAAATCCGCCAACAATTTAATTGGTTAGAAGAGGCTCAGTTGTTATCGGGCGATAAGGCGCATCACGAAGCTTTAATCGATGCTATTACTGCGCATTGCGACAACTTTGCCCGTTTGCATACACAACAATCGGCTCAGGTGCTTCAGGCGTTAAAGGATAAGGGATATAAGTTGATTATTGTGTCTAATTTCTACGGAAACTTGAAATCGGTGCTTGCTGCTTACAATTTACTGCCTTTCTTCTCGGACATTGTGGAGAGTGCTGTTGTGGGTGTGCGTAAGCCTGAACCTGCTATTTGGCAACTGGGTGTTAAGACAGCGAACGCATCTGCTGCTAACTGCATAGCCATTGGTGATAGTTACAGCAAGGACATTGTTCCTGCGCATGCCTCGGGCATCGAAACTATTTGGTTTAAGGGTAAAGAGTGGGAAGACAAGGACTATGATGAATCTCTTCCCACGCACATCATTACATCGCTAACGGATATTCTACAGATTTTGTGATTCTTCGTTATCATAAAAAAAATCATCGGAACTTAGACGCGGATAAAACAAATATCACATCTAAGTTCCGATGATTGCATTAACGGACACGTACTTTCATAGCACGATCCATTTCACGACGGTCTTGTTTTTCTTTCAATGTATTACGTTTGTCGTATTCCTTTTTACCACGACACAGACCGATGATGACCTTGGCATATCCCTTTTCATTGATAAACATTCGTAAAGGGACTATCGTAAAGCCAGGTGACTTTGTCTCTTCTTGCAAATTGTGTATTTCCTTGCGGTTAAGCAAGAGCTTGCGGTCACGGCGCGTAGCATGATTGTTATACGAGCCCCATTCGTATTCTGCTATATACGAATTTTTTATCCACATTTCTCCACGGTTAATGTAACAGAACGTATCTACTAAACTTGCCTTACCTGCACGGATGCTCTTAATTTCAGTTCCCGTAAGGACAATGCCTGCTGTGTATTTATCTATTACCAAATAATCGTGTTCTGCACGTTTATTCTTGATGTTAATACGTGAAGTGGGCAATATTTTGTTTGTTTTCGATTTTCCCATAATTGGTTTTTATTTTAGCCCCCTACTTAACAATCTCAACAAAGTCTGCCATGTGTTCGTCTACATAGTAGGCTACTGCAGAGGTTATGTTTTCTTCTTCCTCCACAAATTCGTCATCCAAATCGTCAAACTCAGGGTATTGTTCAAACAGCGCCATAAAGTCCTCGTCTGAGCGTTCTTTAGTTAAGTCTGCTTTATGTTCGTCGTATACTTTTTTTGCCTTATAAAGTAATTTGGAGAAATCGTGCAGTCCCCAAAGGCGCATGGCTTTAGCAAAGGGATTGTCGAAGAAGAAAGGACCATAACCATTATATATGAGTTGTACAAAGCCACCATCCATCAATTCATCGCGCAAAATCATATACCCCCAAAGTGTGATTTGGTCGGCAGAGAGTTGCTGCATAGCTTGCACATTCAGTTCTTCTTCGCCCACTTGCTGCTTAAAAGCATGAATAATAGTACCCAAGAATTGGTCCATACCTTCGCCAGCAGCTGCAGCCAAGTCTTTATCGTTTATTTTTATTGTCATATTTCGTTATCCTCTAATTTCCTCAACGAGGGTTTTCATTCCTTTTATTTTTTCGCCACTTACCTGACGTAAAAGTGCTTTAACTTTTTTACGAGCCACAGCTACATAAGCATGGTGTGCACTAATGTCAATACGTCCTATTTCATCGTTTTTCAATCCACCCTTCTTACACAAAAAGCCAAGGACATCGCCTTTACTAAGCTTTTCGCGTTTGCCACGACCTATATATAAGGTAGTAAACAAGGGCGGAAGGGGCTTTAACAATTCGACATCGTCTACTCGAAGCGTAGGGAGCGAGCCTGCATATTCAGGACATTGTTCTTCGGGACCCAACAATAGGTAGATAGCTCCTTGGGCATCCCATCGGGCTGTGCGTCCGTTGCGATGTGTGTAATCTTCTTCCTTTAAGGGGAGATGGTAATGAATAACCACCTTTACCTCAGGTATGTCAAGTCCACGAGCTGCGAGGTCGGTACTAACAAGCACATTGGCAGAACCATTTCTGAACTTATAAAGCGCACGTTCACGCCAATCTTGTTCCATGCCACCATGATATACTTCGGCAAAGAAACCATTTTGACGCAGCCACTTGCCTACACGTTCTGCACTTTCACGATAGCCTACAAAAACAATGGCAGGCTGACCTTGGATGGTTGTGAGCAAACGACCTAAGGTTTCAAGTTTATCCTTTTGCGGCGAACGCACTTGTTGCACTTCAATGCGCAATTTGGTGTCGTTATCACCCTCTAAGTAATTAAGCGTCTTAAAGTTGGGAGCCATTTTTTGCATAAAGGCTGGAATAGCCTCAGCATCGGTTGCCGAAGTGAGCCAACAATGCGTGGCTTTGGTAAAATACTTCAACAATGACTCCATTTCTTCTTGAAAGCCCAATTCCAGGCACTTGTCAAACTCATCAATTACGAGTGACTTAACTGCATAGGGACTGAGATTTTCTTTTCCTAAATGGTCGAGCAAACGACCTGGCGTGGCAAACACTATTTGCGGTTTGAGCTCTCGCATAATGCGATGTTCGTCCATTGCAGGACGTCCACCATAAAGAGCCATAGAACGTAAGCCCGTCTTCATGCGCTTAAGCACATCTTCGCTCTGTTGTGCCAATTCACGCGTTGGTAACACCACGGCAGCTTGTAAGGCATCGTTTGCAGGATTGACCAACGAAACCAATGGTAAGAGGTAGGCAAGTGTTTTACCTGAACCTGTGGGAGAGAGCAACACAACACCTCCTTGTTGGGTTGCCACTTTACCCATCTTCTCTTGCATGGGAATGAGTTGTTCAATGCCTAAGTTCGTCAACAATATTTTAGTATCGAGCATATTTTCAGTTTTAGTAAAGCGTTTTCTTAAACATTCGTTTGAAACCTTTGTTTTAGAAAACGCTTTGCAAATTTAGGTAAATAATTTTTGACGGCAAATGCTAAGACTCTTACAAATTAAGAACTAAGCCCTCGGTTGCCAACAAGGTGTTCGGAAATATGTGCTTTGCCTCATCAAGCAACACTTGTTCATCGTCATAACGCGATGAGAAATGTCCTATCACCAACTGTCCGACCTTGGCTTGCTTAGCCATTTGTGCTGCCTGAGTTGCTGTTGAATGCAAGGTTTCAACGGCACGCGGTGCATTATCCTTACCAAATGTGGCTTCGTGATAGAGCACATCTACCCCACGCAACAATGGGATGTTTTGCGGTTGATAACAAGTGTCTGAGCAATAGGCATAGCTACGACCACGTTCTGCCGGAAACACTAATTGATTGTTAGGAATAACCTTGCCATCAGGCGTAGTCCAGTCGGCTCCTTCCTTAATTGATTGTATGGCATAATAAGGTATCTCCAAATAATCGATCATGTCACGACGAATATGGGGCAGCGGAGCTTTTTCCTTAAACAAGAAACCACAACAAGGCACACGATGTTTTAGGGGAATGGTAAACACTTGCACCGAACGGTCGTCATAGATGAGGTGGGAAACATCATCTGTGGGCAGTGCATGAAACACTACCTCATAGGCTATGCCCTTGCAGAAAAAGTCGAGCCAAGGCTTCATCAACGCTTCTAATTCGGCATGTGCATAGATGTGCATTGGATAGGTGCGCCCTGCCAATGACAAGGTGGAGAGCAATCCTATCAAACCAAAAATATGGTCGCCATGCAGATGCGAAATGAAGATGTGCGACAAACGAGAAAACTTTTGTCGTGAACGACGAAATTGCACTTGTGCTCCTTCGCCACAATCTATCATAAATAGCTTCTCGCGCAAATTGATTATTTGCGACGAGGGCCAATGTTTTAGGGTTGGTAACGCACTTCCGCAGCCCAAAATATGTACGTCAAACTTTTCCATGTGGCAAATTTACTGAAATCGACAGAAAAAGTGTACTTTTGCATAAAGAATTTAGCAAAGCTGTCCTTTTAAGTCGTTTAAAAACCTACTAAAAGGATGACTTTCGATTGACAAAACGATAAAAATCAACATATCATGTCCAATATAACTGAAGCTACATTTACCAACCATTCGCGCCAAGAACAGCTCAAGGCTTTTGAGCGTTTGTTGGATGTGTTGGATGAACTGCGTGTGAAATGTCCGTGGGATCGTAAACAAACTAACGAGAGTTTGCGCCCTAACACCATTGAGGAGACTTACGAGTTGTGTGATGCCTTGATGAAAAACGACAACAAAAACATCTGCAAGGAGTTGGGCGATGTTTTGCTCCACGTATGCTTCTACGCCAAAATAGGTTCTGAAAAGCAAGCTTTTGACATCGCTGATGTTTGCAACCAACTTTGCGATAAGTTGATTTTCAGACACCCACACGTATTTCCACCTAAGGGAGAAGACGATAGCCACATTGAAACAGCTCAACAAGTGAGCGAACAATGGGAATTGTTGAAACAAAAAGAGAAAGACGGCAACAAAACCGTATTGTCGGGTGTGCCCGAAGCACTTCCTTCACTCATTAAAGCTTATCGCATTCAAGACAAAGCACGCAATGTTGGTTTTGATTGGGAAGAACGCTCACAGGTGTGGGACAAGGTGAAGGAAGAAATCAGCGAATTCGAAGCCGAAGTAGAACACATGGACAAAGATAAAGCCGAAGCTGAATTTGGCGATGTGATGTTTAGCCTCATCAATGCGGCACGCCTTTATAAAATAAATCCTGATAACGCCCTTGAACGTACCAACCACAAATTTATCAAACGTTTCAACTATTTGGAACAACACTCTCTGAAACAAGGTCGCCAACTCACCGATATGACTCTTGAAGAAATGGACAAGTTGTGGGAAGAGGCAAAGAAACTTTAAATGCAAACTAAAGACACTTTCGTGCTCTTTCGCACGCCACATAGCAAACACTTTACTACCCTACGACAAAAAAATGCACCACGCACATTTTTGTCGCTGACAGACATACCCTTAACTGGAGGATATGTTATTGCTCCATTTACCACAACAGACTCTTGCCCCATTGTTTTTATTGAACCTGATAGCATCGCAACAAATGAGCTTGTTTTGCCTAAACTTAATGTGCCACATTCCACGGTTTCTACACTTAACGAAGAAACAGAACGAAGTGACTACAGTAGGGCATTCAACACTATCAAGCATTTATTGAACGAGGCTTCACCCAAGGTTGAAAAAGTAGTTCTCTCGCGCCGACTGCATTGCACCAGTCTTAACCTTACACAGGCACAGGAGCTTTTTACCAAAGCTTGTTATTATCGTCCGTCGAGCTATGTGGCTTTGTGGTATACGCCACAAACGGGCTATTGGTTAGTTGCGACTCCCGAACCTTTATTGGAGTATGCACATCATCAATGGAATACCGTGGCATTAGCTGGCACTTTGCCCTTTGTTGAAGGGGTTAAGCCTCAATGGAATGAGAAGAATTGCGAGGAACAAGCCATCGTGGCAAGGTTTATTGAAAAACAAATGCAAGGTGTGGCTACCAACGTGCAGAAGTCCGAAACCTTCACACTGCAAACGGGTAACTTGCAACATCTTTGCACGCACTTTTGTTTTAACTTAGCTGCTACTGATGATGTGCGCACCTTGCTTACCAAACTTCATCCTACTCCTGCTGTTTGTGGCTTACCCCGTGAAGCAGCACTGCAAACCATTTTGCAAACCGAAGCTTCTGAACGACAATATTATGCTGGATTTAGCGGACCTTTGTTTTTAGAAGGACACACCAATCTCTATGTATCACTCAGATGTATGAGTTTTAACAAACAAAGTGCCACTCTTTATGCAGGCGGAGGCATTATGCCACAAAGCACTGAACAAGAAGAGTGGGACGAGACTCAACGTAAACTCATCACTATGAAACAATTGCTTTAACCTTTATGTATTGCAACACTCCTCAAGTTAACCAACTCACTTCACTGCTCAAGGCACACCACATTGAGCATGTTGTGGTGTGTCCTGGCTCGCGCAATGCTACCATTGTTCACAATCTGCATGCTGCGGGCTCTGAGTGCTTTAAGCTTCATCCTGTTACCGACGAACGCAGTGCAGCCTTTGTTGCATTGGGCATGGTGCTTGCTACACAAGATGCGGTTGCCGTTTGCGTTACATCGGGTTCTGCTTTGTTAGGTTGCATTCCTGCTGCTGCTGAGGCTTATTATCGACACTTGCCACTATTGGTTATTTCTGCCGACAGACCACAATATATTATAGGACAACTTGACGGACAAACGCTTCCACAAAATGGTGCCCTATCACCCTACTGCCCCACTTTCAACATTACGGAGCCGCATAACAACAACGAGGCTTGGTGCAACAATCGAAAAATTAACGAGGCTCTACTTGCATTGCATCTTTATGAGGGACAACCCGTTCACATTAACGTGGAGATTGAAGAACCTATGTTTAATTTCTCTACCCTTCAATTACCCCAAGAACGTGTTGTGCAACGTTTTGCGCAAAACATCAATGCTGCAACTCCCCTACCCGATTGCGTACTTCAAACCATAGCACAAGCTAAACTCCCCACGCTTGTTATGGGACAATATGAGCGGGGCGATATTCGCAAAGAAGTTGAAGACCTTCGTGCTAACAACCAAATGTTGGTACTCTCTGAAATCATCTCTGACGTTTCTGATAATCATTTGATGGAGGCTTTTGACGAGGAAACGCTTACCCCCGATGTACAACCTGATGTGATTGTACATATAGGTGGAAACTTTGTTCACAAAAAGTTCAAGAAACGCTTGCGCAATGGAAATTGCATGGTTATACGTGTAGGAAATGATGCCCAACTGCCCGACACGTTCTACCACACCACCTATTGGTTGCAACAATCAGTGCAACCCGTGCTTGCACAACTTGCACAAACCCTTAAGCACAACCATACTGAAGTAAAAAAAGCACGAGCTTCACTTGAAAACACCTGGCAACAAATGCAACAAACGTTGCAAGATGCCGATGATAAAACAGAAGGCATTTCCATGTACAAAGCCTTAAATGCTTTATATCAGCATCTGCTGCAACATCCCGATTTATCTGTTTCGCTGCATTTGGCAAATAGTTCTGCAGTGCGTGTTGCAGGCAAAGTTTTTCAAGCAGGCACCTTCCCTATTTATTGCAATCGTGGCACCAATGGCATTGAGGGTAGTTTATCTACTGCCGTAGGTTATGCCCTAACTTTATGGGGACTTACCATTGTTGTTATTGGCGACTTAAGTTTCTTCTACGATGTTAATGCTTTGTGGAATACGCAATTACCCAACAATTTGCGCATCATGCTCTTAAACAATGGTCGTGGTTCTATCTTCGACCATCTGCCAGGCTTATCTCAGTCGCCAGCACAATCTCACTACATTGCTGCAGGAGACCAACATTATACTGCCCAAGGCATTGCACAAGCTTTTAAACTCAACTACCATAGCGTTTCTGTGCCTCATCAACTGAACACCACCATTGCACAATGGCTCAAAGAAAGTGACCGTGCCAGCTTGCTCGAAGTTGAACTACCACATTAAGAAAATGTCCCTCACCTAACGGGATGAGGCTGGCGCGTAATTCTCTATAACATCACAAAAAAAAATTAGACCTCAATTCAGAACTTCAAACAGTTTGAATTGAGGTCTAATATTATATATGTAATCTTGCAGTTCTTGTGAACTCTGCATCAAGTTTCCACTTACTCAACTAAGAGTGGAAAACACATTTTTATTCCCACTCAATTGTTGAAGGTGGTTTTGACGAAATGTCATAGCATACGCGGTTAACCCCCTTTACGTGGTTAATAATATCGTTCGATACCTTAGCCATAAAGTCGTAAGGCAAGTGTGCCCAGTCTGCTGTCATGGCATCCGTACTTGTTACTGCACGCAGAGCTACGGGATGTTCGTAAGTACGTTCATCACCCATCACACCTACCGAACGAACTGTAGAGAGCAATACCGTACCTGCTTGCCAAATCTGATCGTAAAGACTAACTTCAATTTCGCCATTCTCCATATTGGCTGGAACACCTGCTGCTAACACACGACGTGCTTCTTCTCCACTGAGTTTTACCTTATAATCGCGCAAGCCACGAATATAGATATCGTCAGCATCCTGCAAAATACGTACCTTCTCGGGTGTGATATCACCCAATATACGTACAGCCAAGCCAGGACCAGGGAAAGGATGACGTGTAATTAAATGCTCAGGCATACCCATAGAACGACCTACACGACGAACTTCGTCCTTAAAGAGCCATTTCAAAGGTTCGCAGAGCTGCAAGTTCATTTCCTTAGGCAGACCACCCACATTGTGGTGACTCTTAATAACCTTACCCGTAATATTCAAACTTTCAATGCGGTCGGGATAAATAGTACCTTGTGCCAACCACTTTGCACCAGTCTGTTTCTTAGCTTCGGCATTGAACACCTCCACGAAGTCACGACCAATAATCTTACGCTTTTCTTCGGGATCGGTCACACCTGCAAGGTCTGCAAAGAACTTCTCGCTTGCATCTACACCAATCACGTTCAAGCCCAGACACTTGTAATCGTTCATTACATCGCGGAACTCATTTTTACGAAGCATACCGTGGTCAACGAAGATACAAGTAAGATTGCTACCAATAGCCTTATTGAGTAAAACAGCTGCAACAGAACTATCTACGCCACCCGAAAGACCAAGAATTACCTTATCGTCTCCCAACTCAGCCTTCAACTCAGCAACTGTAGTGTCAACAAACGAAGCAGCACTCCAGTCTTGACGGCTACCACAAATGTCTACAACAAAGTTCTTAAGCAACTGAGTGCCTTGCAATGAGTGGAACACCTCGGGGTGAAACTGTACGCCCCAAAGTTTTTCATTTTCTGCTTGATAAGCAGCAAACTTCACCTTTGAGGTTGAAGCGATGCACTTAAAGTTTTCAGGAATAGCAGTAATTGTGTCGCCATGGCTCATCCACACTTGAGAATTTTCGTCAAATCCCTTGAAAAGAGGATTTTCGTGATCGAAACTTTCGAGATTAGCACGACCATACTCACGGCTACCAGCAGGTTCTACCTTTCCACCATAAGTTTGTGCCATATATTGTGCACCATAGCATATACCGAGAATAGGATATTTGCCACGGATATTGCTCAAGTCTACCTTGAATGCTTCAGGATCATATACGCTATAAGGCGAACCTGAAAGAATCACACCAATAACTGAAGGGTCATCGTGTGGAAACTTGTTGTAAGGCAGAATTTCGCAGAAAGTATCGAGTTCACGCAAACGACGACCAATAAGTTGCGTAGTTTGCGAACCGAAATCGAGAATGATTATTTTCTGTTGCATACGTAAGAAATATGTAATTTATGTGCAAAGATAGTGCAAGGTGAGCGCATAGCAAAACAAAAAAAGCATTTTTTTGTTTTACTTTGCCGAACCGCAGCCTATCTTCGCGAAGCATAGATAGTGCAAACCGAGCATAATACAAAATGAAAGGCTAAAAGTCTTTCATTTTTATTATCGAGGTGCAGCCTATCTTCGCGAAGCAGAGATAGTGCAAGGTGAGCGCATAGCAAAGCATTTAAAAAAACAGATTACTAAAAAAGTGGTTCTAATAATCTGATATATTATCTAACAGATTTATTAGAACCACCCTTCAGTTCACTATTACATAAGATGTAAGCATGCACCGTATACACCTATAATATATATAGGTAACAATTTATCGTTACCCAAAAGTTGTATGTCGTGCATTACATCATTACCTGATTGAGTGAATAACTACCCATAATTTTCGAACGATCTACATGACCACGAATACCAGGGATAGAACCACGTGAGGTATACTGCCACATGATATAATCCTTACCATCGTTAAGAGTCGGAGAATCGTTACGATAACGAGCAATCATAAAGTGGTAGTCGGTAAACTCACCTTGCAAATAGCTGTTGTAGAAATTGTGGTAAGTATAAAGCAAAGGCTTTTTGCCATAGAACTCTGTAACTTTTTCGATAAAAGATCGGAGGTCTGAAATAAAAGCTTCAGAACTAACCGAACCACGATGTTCAATATCAATAATAGGCACAAGGTCTTGATTATCAATTTTCACCACCGAGGTCATGTTTTCGAACTGCTTTTGCCAATCGATGTTGGGACGATAAAAATGATAACTGCCTACACTCAATCCCACTCGACGTGCTTCAGACAAGTTACGCTCGTAAGTGTCATCTACAAGCGAAGCGCCCTCTGTGGCTTTGAGATATACATAAGAAATAGGCGTGCCATTAACCACCTCATCCCAGTTAATGCTTCCCTGATAGTGAGAAACGTCAATACCTTCTTTATACTTTGAATTGATACGCGCATTGCTTGTACGCAAGAACACGGCAGCGGCATGCATCATACGCTTTTCACCTACAGACTTTGCTGCTAAAGCATCGGGCTCATCACAAATAACCTCGACTACTTGTCCATGTACTTTTTCTTTTTTACGCGCTTGCATAGGACTTGCTGCTGACGCCAATAAAGCTACAGCCAACAAGCATCCTCCCAATTTATGTATGTTACCTTTGAAAATCTTTTTCATATCCATGCTTGCAAAGTTATGAATATCTGATGTTTTACGCAAGAAATTAGTTCATTTTTTAGGTAGTTTTACGAAAATTGAGAGCCATTACATGATTATACCCTTGTAAAAAATGATTTTTAAAGCCCTATAATGGCAATAGTTCACGAAAACGAAGTTCGTGTTTTTTCTTTTCGTCCTCGCTTATTTCTTGTTCGTCCAACCATTTACAAAAGGCTTGGATAGCTAATGTGTGCATTTGTGCTCGTCCTGCATTCAAGCCCTGTCTCTTATACACATCTGACGCTGCCGACGATCTTACGCGTGCAGATCTCGG
>UQPD01000047.1 GCA_900542795.1 uncultured Prevotella sp.
TGGCGCATGAAAACCTCAATAGAATGTAATACTTAATACTTAATACTTAAGAATGCGGTGATTTATTTAAAAAAACGTCGCAAATTTTGCGACGTTTTCTGTTACTTTAATGAAATTATGGAGAGTTCGTGGATATTTTTGACGACTCCTCCTCTTTTCTCTGATGTAAAAAAATGCTTGGCAATAGTCTTTTATAAACAGACCTATTGTCAAGCATTTTTAGTTTTTAAAAAAAGGAGCTGCAGGCGTTAGTAGCGCAGGATTTGCCCTGTGCGTAAACGTGTTGAGGTGCTCATGCGGTTAGTCTTTGCTAATTTTTCGGCATTAACACCTAACTTTTCTGCAATGCTGGTAAAGGTTTCACCTCGTTCTACCTTGTAGAAGTGGGTAGCTGTCATGGCTATTTTGTCCTCGCTCGAGGCTTTGCGCGAAGCTAAGATAACGGATGCATTACCACTATCGTTTTTGTGGAAGGTGTAGAAGTCGCCCGTAACATCTTGAGCTGGGAAGTTAAAGAGCAATTCGGGATTGATGGCTTCGCCAGCAAGTCGGGTTTCAAAGTGGAGGTGCGAACCAAACGAACGCCCTGTGTTGCCACCCAAACCAATGGGTTCGCCCGCTTTGACCATTTGGTCGCCCTTAACAAGTTGCTTGGAGAGGTGACCATAGATGGTTTCAAGACCATTGTTGTGACGAATTACCACGTAGTTGCCATAACCGCCAGCATCGTAGCGCACTACGCGCACTTTGCCATCGAAAGCCGACACAATGGTGTCGCCCGTGTACACCTTGATGTCGAGACCCTTGTGTACACGCTTAAAGGTGGGACGGTAACCAAAACGCGATGTGATGTTGCGCGAAGGGGTGGGCATGCAAAAGCCACGCAAGTCGATGCGGTAGCTTTCGGGCACCTCGCTACTGCTGTAGGGATGTGCACGGTTGGTAACCCATGAGTTGTAGACATCACTGCTCAATTCGCTATTCATGATGTCGCGGTCTACGGCACGCTGAATTGCCACGGAGTCTACCGCACGTAAGCGACGGTCTACGGGGGCTTGACGGGCAATTAGGTCTTGGCAATAAGCCGATGCGCCGACACTTGCCAACACGATGGTCAAGGCTGCACGGCGCAGAAGTTTCATATTCATTGGCGTAAATTTTTTGGTCGGTGTGTCGCTTACATGTTTCCTCAATGGGCCAAAAAAATTCGGAAAAAACTCCGAAAGTAGCACGAAAAAAAGAAAGATGTGAGCGCCACATTACAATTCCGCGACAAATTTACTACATTTTTGGGGTTGGCTTGTTGATTTTTGTGTTAAAACTTCTTTTAAGTTTCTCTGTTTTCTTCTCTTTTTCAACGGATGAGATAGAGAATGGGTGGTTCTAAAAAACCAAAAAGAGATTTTTAGAACCACCCATAAAAAATTAGTCGTCGAGTTTGCGATAGCGTATGCGCTTGGGCTCTTCAAGTCCTAAGCGTTTTGCCTTGTTCACTTCGTAGTCGGTGTAAGAACCTTCAAAGAAGAAGACGTTGCCATCGCCCTCGAAGGCAAGGATGTGTGTACAGATGCGGTCGAGGAACCAACGGTCGTGGCTGATGACTACGGCACAACCTGCAAATGCTTCGAGACCCTCCTCGAGTGCGCGGAGTGTGTTTACGTCGATATCGTTGGTAGGCTCATCGAGCAAAAGCACATTGCCCTCTTGTTTTAGGGCTAAGGCTAATTGCAAACGGTTGCGCTCACCACCTGAGAGAACACCACACTTTTTTTCTTGATCGGCACCCGCAAAGTTGAAACGGCTGAGGTAGGCGCGAGCATTGATGTCGCGGCCACCCATGCGCATGAGTTCGCTGCCTCCGCTAATAACCTCGTAGACTGACTTTTCGGGGTCGATGTCTTTGTGCTGTTGGTCAACGTATGCCAACTTCACGGTTTCGCCCATCTCGAAGGTTCCTGCATCGGGGGTGTCAAGACCCATAATTAAGCGGAACAGGGTGGTTTTACCTACACCATTGGGACCAATTACACCCACAATGCCTGCGGGGGGGAGTGTAAACTCAAGGTCTTTGTAGAGCACTTTGTCGCCAAAAGCCTTTGACACGCCATGTGCCTCGATGACCTTGTTACCCAAGCGTGGACCATTGGGAATAAAGATTTCGAGTTTCTGCTCCTTCTCCTTTTGGTCTTCGTTGAGCAACTTGTCGTATGAGTTCAAACGTGCCTTACCCTTGGCTTGGCGTGCCTTGGGAGCCATGCGTACCCATTCGAGCTCGCGTTCCAAAGTTTTGCGGCGTTTGCTTGCCACCTTCTCCTCTTGTTCCATGCGCTTGCTCTTTTGTTCGAGCCACGAAGAGTAGTTGCCCTTCCAGGGGATGCCTTCGCCACGGTCGAGCTCAAGAATCCAACCTGCTACATCGTCGAGGAAGTAACGGTCGTGTGTAACGGCAATCACTGTGCCTTCGTACTGATTTAAGTGCTGTTCGAGCCAGTCGATGCTTTCGGCATCAAGGTGGTTGGTAGGTTCGTCGAGCAATAACACATCGGGCTTTTGCAACAACAAACGGCACAGGGCTACACGGCGACGTTCACCGCCTGAGAGGTGTTCTGCCTTTTGGTCGGCTGGCGGCAAGCGCAGTGCATCCATGGCACGCTCTAAACGGCTGTCGAGGTTCCAAGCATCGGTGGCATCGAGAATGTCTTGCAACTCGCCTTGACGGGCAAAGAGTTGGTTCATCTTGTCCTCATTTTCATAGTATTCGGGGAGACCAAATTTTTGGTTAATCTCTTCGTACTCTGCCAAAGCGTCTACCACATTTTGCACACCTTCTTGCACAATTTCTTTTACCGTTTTATTGTCGTCGAGGTGTGGGTCCTGAGGCAGATAGCCCACGGTGTAGCCTGGTGAAAACACAACTTCGCCTTGGTAGTCGTTGTCGAGTCCGGCAATAATCTTCATCAAGGTAGACTTACCTGCACCATTCAAACCGATGATGCCGATTTTTGCACCATAGAAGAAGCTAAGGTAGATGTTTTTAAGAACCTGCTTATTGTTCTGTTTGATGGTCTTTGAGAGACCTACCATTGAAAATATAATCTTTTTGTCGTCAGCAGCGGCCATGTTTATTTCTTTTTCAGCGTGAGAATGGTTTTACCTTGTTTGTTTTTTAACAGCATTTCATTGCCTTTCATTTCCATGGAAACAGCTTGGTTTAGTGCTTCCATAAATTCGCTTTCGTAAACGTCGTCAGGACAGAGCATTTGCGTCATGCCCACATGTTTAAAGTCTACTTTGCCATTAGCAAGCTTTTTGAGGTCGGCAGTACCTGTTAAACGATTGCAACCCGTAAAGCCATATAAATTGCCATTGGCGCGGTCGAAACCGATGAAGGGTGTTTCGTTTGAAGGCGTAATGTTTTTGCCATTCATGTTAGTTACTTGCCATTCACCGCCAACGGTGTAGGCTGATTGTGAAGAGGCACATGATGCCAAGAGCAGCATTGCTGCGGGGATAATATAAAGTATACGTTTCATAGTGTTTATTACATAATGAGACAACCACTCGTGTGGTGGGGTGGTTGTCTCGGTAAGAAAATGGGGTTTGTTATTTTTTTAGGGGGAAAAAACTTTTTCTTTAGAATTTGCAACCCAAAGTAAGCATCACATTGTGGCGTTTAAAGTCCACATTGCGCGAAGCTGTAAGGGGAGCACCTGTGTTGAGGTCGGTGGCACGGAAAGGAGTAACCTCGCCCGTTTGTTTTTGGTATTGGTAAGCCACATCGCCATAGAAGTGTTTGCCCTTATAACCCAAACCTGCTGTTACGCGGTTAATGTCGCCCAAGTTAACATAGTCGGTGTTCATGCTATAGTGGTAGGCATCGCTATTGGTCATGGTGTTGAGATAAGCATCCTTTTTGAAGGGCGCACTCACATAGTTATATCCCACACGTCCGTAAAGTCTGGGAGCCAAACGGACTTCTGCACCGACACGGAAAGTTTGCACCGTATTAAAGCAAGCATCAATTTCGGTGTCCATGTCGTGATCGCGTGTTGAGGGAGTGTAGTCCTCCCAATAGCCACGTCCGTAGTCGGGCCAACGCAGTTGAGCACCTGTGTATCGACTCACTTCATATTCAGCGTCTAAAGCCAAATAGTTGCTTACGGTGGTTGCTGCACTAATGCCTAACTTCCATGGGGTGCGAATGCGGAAGTCAACATCGCCTGTGTTGTAGTCGGCTTGCGTTTGGGCAAATGTGTTGCCCTTGTCATCGGTGAATTGGAAGGGTGCAACCATGCGCAGACTTGCATTTTGCGTAAGGTCGTAGTAGATTGGCGTGCTAAATGAGAAACCTAAGCGGAACGGACTTGTTTCGATGGGACGGAAGATGAAACCAAACTTTGCATCGAAGCCCGTACCGTTAATGTCCTCGCCCAATGCCATTTGGTATTGACCAATAGAGTTTATGCCTGAAACATTTCCGTTGGCATCGTACACATTCTCAGCCAATTGCTCGCTGTAATAAAGTGTGTTGTGTAAGTTGACATTGTAAACGCCAAAAGTTACACCCGCATAGAAGCGGTTGTCGATGTTAAACGAGAGGTTGAAGTCGTATTGCTGAATGCCACCCCACTGCACGCGGTGGTAGTCATAGCTTTGTGCATTACGCACATTGTAGCCTGCAAGTTTGCCATCGTCGCCATATACGGGAACAATCATTTGTGCATCGTAGGCGTTGAGGGCAAAAGGTGTGGTGTAGTCTACGCCCGAACCATTTTTGCTAAGGTCGAGCGGTTGACCGTTGTAATAAGCCAACTCTTGCATTTGCCACGACTGTGACAAGCCATTGTTTAGCTTAACATTGTCTAAACCAATGTAGTTCTTTAGATTGCGCTTTTTTTGGTAGTTAAAGGCAAAGTTTACAAACTTGAGTTTGCTGTCGTTTCCCATGTTAACAGCATACACAAAGCCACCTTGGTCGAACGAGCCACGAGCTTTGTTAATGTCGCCCATGAGCACGGCATCTGCTTGGATAGTGGCACTACCCGTAAGCGAAGCGTCGTTGCGACGGAACAAACCTATTGCTGCTGGGTTAGAACTGATGGCAGAGAGGTCGGCACCCAATGCACTCATGGCACCACCCATGCCCACATAACGCGCCGTACCATTAAGGTCGCTACCTGTGAGCGCTTCTATTTTATAGATATCTTGTGCACTCATGCTGCCACAAAGGGTTAAAGCAGCAAGTGCCAATGCATATTTTCGTTTCATTCTGTTTTGGGGTTTAAAAGTCATTTATAAGGAGAACCTAAGATTTGTATTTTTAAAATTGCATTCTTAGCATTTTCAAAAATCTGCATTCTCAAGAATTTTCAAAAATCTGCATTCTTAGTATCACCTTTAATATAACCATTGTCTTTTTTTTATCTGCCACGTCCACCGCTTCGGCCGCCACCACCGCCAAAGCCACGGTTACCGCCACCAAAGCTACCACCACTGCCAAAGCTGCCACTGTTGCCTAAGCCACGTCCGCTACCAAAGCTGCTGTTGTTGCTGCGCGAGGGTTGTGAAGGCTGTGTAGATTGTTGGCGTTGTGTGTTTCGGTTAGGCGTGTACGAGTTATTGCTGCGCGAGTTATTGCTATTGCCCAAGCCGCGACTGCTGTTGGGGTTAAAGCCACGGTAGCCACTCGTGTTGCTCTGGGTAGTGTGGGTGCGCTGGCTGTTGCTGTTAGGCGTCCACGCATTGTTGCGTGAGTTGGTGCGAGTTCCCACACCAAAGCCACGGCTTCCGCTTGACGTTCCGTAAGCAGTGCGGTTGGTTGTGCTCGAATTATTGATGGGGAGTCCTGCGCCACGACTTCCACCGCGTGCGGTCCATCCCCCTCTAACACCTGGTTGTGCATTAGCAGGGAGCGGACGTGTGTGCCATGCCCAATAAGGGTGGCTGCCCCAAGCAGGTCCGTACCAAGGGTCGTACCATCCGCCATACCAAGGCGAGTTCCACCCCCAACTCCAAGACCAACTACTATAGTAAGGACGCCAGCCATACCAGCTGCCCCATCCATACCAACCACTCCAGCCCCAGCTCCAGGGAGAACCATAGCCATAGTAGAAAGGATCGTAGCAGATGTCATAATAGTCCCAATAGAAAGGGCTGCTAACAATAACCCCTGCACGTGGTGCACTAAAGCGTACGATACGTGCTGTGCACGATCCGTCTTCATAGCCATCGGCATAGCCTTGGTCGTATCCCTCTTGTGAGGAGAGCGTGTCGTCTACGTTTTGGTTATATTTTTTGCCGCGTCGGTTATAAGTGTCCACGTCCCACTTACCATTGCCACGCCCGTTAGCCCAAATACTTTGGCTAAAGGCGTCATCATCGTTTGTAGTGATGGGGGTATAAGTAGAGCGTCCCACTTCGGCGTGGTATGTATCGTTACTTTCAATTTTGTCTTTTGACGATGGAACGAAGTATACATCGTCATCTTGTGCATATGTGCCGAGTGTACTTAAGCACAGAGCTGTTAACAATAGCGACTTTTTCATTTTGTTCCTTTTTTTAGTTAAGGTGCAAAGCGCACGTTTTTGTAATGGTTTTTGAGGAAAGTGCAAATAGAGATGCAGCTTATCTTCGCTTAAATGCAAAGGTAATGCAAATTGAGTGCATAAAGGTCAAACGTGTTTGAACCTTTTTGCCGAGATGCAGCTTACCTTCGCTTAAATGCAAAGGTAGCGACTTTTTGTTACGTTTGTAGCATTTGTTTTCGGAAAAAGTAGTCTATTTGTCCGATTTTCAATTTATTTAGTAATCTTCAAGTTCGCAGTTTCCAAACACATATTTTCCCCATTCAGTATTCATGAATGCGGTGTTGAGGTTGCCATAGAGACATTGGGACGCATTTTCATCGTATACGGCTTGTGGAACAAACATGCTTATAGCCAGATAATTGTCGGTTTCAATGGGGAGGGTGGCATAGCCCCACATGTATGGACCTAACCAAATGCGATTGGTGGCGTAATGACATACCACAGCCTCTTTGAGGCGTTGTACCACTTCGGCACGATAAGGCTCGGGCACAATACGCTCTGTTGCTTGCAAAGCATCGTAGTTGTGCGGACGGTAATAATAGCGGTTGGTATACGTTTGATATGCCAAAACATGAGTCATGTCTGCATAGGGACTTTGCAATAGGTTGGTGGCAGAAAGTGCCGTTTTAAAGGCATCGGCTAAGGGCTGTAGGCGGTCAGTGCGTACACACGAAATGGCAATGCCATAGTCAGAATAAACACCTTGCACATCGGCTTGCACATCCTGACAATAAGTTTGTGCAATGGTTGGGGGCTCGGCAGCAAAAAGTCCGTTCTGCATTAAATGTGTGTAGTAGGCTCCAGGGCTGGCTATCGACATGGGAGATGCAATTACATAGTCGGTTACGTGGCGCAAGGCGTAATCCACCTCTAAGTTTTGCATTAAGCAACAATCAAAGAGAATGTATTTGCAGTGAACATTTGCGCGTTGCAATGCGGCTGCTAAGTCGGTAACATCCATTTGTGCGCCCTTATCGCTCATGCCCCCTTGTGGACCGCTGTCGATGCCATACGAGGCTGGTGTTTGCATGGGGTCGGTTGGGGCAGACTCAAAATGGGCATAGTTTTTATTGGTGGCAGGCAACCACCCATCTGCGTGCGACCACATAACTAATGCCAATTCGTTGGAGGGAAAATCGTTTTTTGCCATCTCTACAACTTCGGCAAATTGTTGAGGCGATGTGGAGCATACATCGCGTGACCACTGTTTGATGAGTTGGGGTTTATCCCATTGTCGGGCAATGCGATAAAGGCGTGGGGCTTGTGCATCGTCAACATACACTAACATGCGGTCGTTGTTGGGGATGTATTGTCTGCCATACATTATTTCGGCAGAATCGGCTCGGTGCCAACGCTCACCCCCTAAGGAGTTTTGGGCTACCATATAGACTAACACGGTGCGGTGTGCTTGTTTATTGGCTGGCTCGGGCTCGTCAGTGTCATTGTGGCAGGAGGTGAGTGTAAATAGCAGAACGAAAAGGGTGAGAAGGTGTTTCATGTGGGGCGTGTAACTTTAGGAGAGCATAATCCTCTCATTTCACGAAGGTTTTACGAAGCTAATTTCAACTCGCTTAAATCCCATTTGTTTAAAAATGCGCTCAAATTGTTGGCGAGCATTCTTTTCGGCAGCTTGCATGTTTTGAGGGGTAAGACAACGTTTGCGCATCTTTTGTTGTGCTTCAGCATAAAGTTGGTCGAGCACTTGCGTGGGAATGGTGCCGTGTTCATAAAACGAACGTGTGCGAGCTTCGTCAATAAAGTTGTTGTCGAGCAGTTCAATGGGAGGCAGTTTTAAGCGTGCTGTAGAGTCGGGGAGAGAAGTAAACCAATCGGCTGCAGCATGTTCCATGTTAATGCCCACACGCAAAGTGCCTTGGTAGATGCGTACCAAATGGTCGGCACCGAATGTGCGGCGTTGATGCCATTCAACCATCTCCTCTGTATTGACCGAAAGAAATTCCCATTGTCCAATGTCGCGTACCGACTGAATTTGTTCGGGGGTAACATCAATGCGGGTGTTACGTTCAACTTTCAACGAAATGGGAGGATGGTTCGTAAAGTCCTTATAAAGTAAAGCCACGGCAACCAAAGCTATTGCTATGGCACCCACCCACCAATAGCGCAACATGCTCATAACTATGTTTCGCCAACTTGTAGTGGGGGTGGCTTTTGGTTTTTTATCAGTCTGTTTCATTGCTTGCTTGTAATAGTGAAGAGGTCCTTGTCTGTAAAAGTTTTGCGGAAGCGCACAGTTACCTGACTCTCTTTATAGCCCATGCGTAACAACAGCGGCAAAAGCTGTCGGGCAGCACTGCGTTGCGCTTCCTCTTCAATGCCAAATTGTGCCATGTGACTTACAATGCTGTCTTCGCCTTGTTTGGCAAATTCTACAATTTCAGCATCCGTATAGCGCGAACGGGCAAGGTCTACAAATTGGCGGATGCCAGGGTTGTCAATCTTTGAGGCTGAAACCACCACATGGGGGTCGGGCAATGTAATGATGAGTGAACTATCAGTGCGCTCAACATTGGCTTCGCTAAAATCGGTAAAATCGATGTATGCCTTTAAGGTTACATCGATGGGGATGAGAATGCGCCGCTTGCCAATGCGTGTGGGCATGTTTACTGAAACGCCCAACACTTTGCCTTTCAATGTAGGTTCGTCGGTGTGCGTTACCAGTTTATGTACTTGCATTTCGGTAACATAGAGTCGGGAACTGCCTCGCACTGTCATCACGAATTGGCGCATAGAGTCTGCGACCGAGGCTGTGTGGGTTGGCTGAGGTTGTGCTTCGGTAGGGGTTGGATTGTCCTTGCCACACCCCATAAAGAGTGCCGAGGTGCAAGAACACAACATCCAACACATTATATAATATAATAATCGTTGTTTCATTTCGTAGAATAAGTTAGTAGAATAAGTTATGGGTGTAGTTCAATGGCAAAATTACGCATAAATCTTCAACATTTCACGCTTTGGGGCTTTGAATGCGCAAAGTTTTGCACTAATAAAAATAAAAATCCCTTGGCTTTTTATTTTGTATTACCCTCGCCTTGCACTAACTTTGCATCTTAAATAAACAATGTATATACTCCAATGAAACACGTTTTAATTTCAGCTATGGCGTTTTTGCTCATGGCTTCGGTTGCCAGTTGTGGTGGTAATAAAACTCAAGATAATGTTGCTGATGCCGACAGTACACAAACAACTGCACACACAGACGCTCCTTATGCTGAGCCTGGTCAGCAAAGCTCGTACACTGCCACATTGGGTGGCAAAACTTATAGTATCTCTATTCATCGTCAGGCAGATCAGAGTTTGCCAGTCGTTACCGATGAGTTGGGTAAAAAGTTCTACGATAACCGTGTGGACGTGGTGATTACTTGTGACAATGCGGAGTTCTTTAAAAAGAGCTATACGAAAGAGGCTTTTGCAGGTTTTCTTACTGCCAGTGCTGAGGCTGAAGGAACTGTGTTGCTGGGCATGGCATTCGACAGTGAAAAGAGCGATGGACATGCCATTCGTTTGGGGGCACAAATTGGTCAGGTGGGTGTAGGCGAAGGTCCTGCCTTTACCATCGAAATACCTCTTGATGGGGGTGTGTCAAGTATTGTGCGCGATAATAATCAAGACACAACAGGTAACGATATGACAGACTAATCATTTTTTTTTGAACAATAAAAACCACGAATTGCAAGGTTGATGTCTTGCAATTCGTGGTTTTTTTCTACAACTTATCAACAACATAATCAGCTCCAGCGTCAAGCAGTTCTTGTGAGCTATGGTTTCCCCATGCCACACCAATGCAATGTCCTGCTTGCGCGTTGCGACCCATCAGAATGTCGAAGGTGGTGTCGCCAATAACGGTAACATCCGTAGGATGCACGTTGGCTTGTTTACACAGCAGATGAATGGGAGCAGGGTGAGGCTTGTGTGTAGAAACATCCTCGCATGCCACAATGTAATCAATGCAATGGCGAATGCCTAAGGTGCGACAAAGCGTATCAACCGACTCATGTCCACGACTCGTAGCAATCGCCACAAAACGTCCGCTGCGGTGTTGGCGTTCCATCTCCTCTTTAATGCCAGGGAACAATGTAACATTTTTATTGCCCACCTCCTCAAACAAACGGCGGTAGGTGTTAACCGCTTGAAGGTTAGCCTCGCTTGCAGCATCAATGTGTGCTAACTGCGCAATACTCTGAACAAGGGGAAGTCCGATGGTACGGCAAATAGCTTGGGTAGATGGCACCGTCCACCCCATCTCGTTAAAGGTAGCCGTCATGGTGCGAACAATGCCAGCCGAGGTGTCGGCAATAGTTCCGTCAAAGTCCCATGCCACAAGTTCGCGTTTTAGTGAATAACGCACGGTAACACCCTGTCCTGTGTAGCCATTGATGGGAGGCATACATTTGGTGAGCGAAACATCAACTTTGCGCAGTATGCTAAATTTGCGAATAAGTGCTTGTGCAATGCGTGTGCAAACGTGTTCGAGTAGGGCAGAGGGCTTTTGCATCTCGTGCGAAGCTATGTCATAGGCTTCGGCATAATTTATGGTGTGGTTTAATTGGTCGGCAAAGAGCGCACCCTGTGCGTCGTGTTCGTCAATATATAAACAAAGGTTGAGCACAAACTCAGCTCCAACCTCGCGTTCTTGAGGCAACACACCATGATGGGCATAAAAGCGCAAGTCGTTGAGCGTGATAGTTAGCATGCCGTGGGTGGCAATGTCGGGGCGAGGGATATTTATTTCGTGGGTACACATATATATATAATAGTATAGTCTTTGTGATGTATGATTGAATTGCGTGCGAAGTTACAAAAAAATGCAGATAACCGCGACAATGACATAAAGGAGAAAAACATCCTCGTAAGCTATGCTTTGCATACAAATTGTAAGTATGTTGCATTTATATATGAAAAACTGCTCTTTTTATGCACAAAAAGCATGCTGTTTGTATAGTAAAACAGAAAAATAGAGCGAAAAAACAGAAAAATTGAAAGTTTTTCTTACATTTTGTTCCGCTGTATGAGAATAATGTATACATTTGCAATTACAAACGACACAAAAACAGGTAATCTGTAAGATTTATGCGTTGGATATGTGAATAATGTAAGCCATGCAATGAAAAGTTACAGATTTGTTTTTTAAGCATAAAACCATAATAACAATATGAAGATACAGTTGCGTAGTGCTTTCAGCACAGAAGGAAGACGAATGGCAGGTGCACGTGCCTTGTGGATAGCTGCAGGTATGAAGCGTGAGCAATTTGGCAAACCCATCATTGCCATAGCCAACTCGTTTACACAGTTTGTGCCAGGACATACTCATTTGCATGAGGTGGGACAACTTGTGAAGAAAGAAATAGAGAAGTTAGGATGCTACGCAGCCGAATTTAACACCATTGCTATTGACGATGGCATTGCTATGGGACACGATGGCATGCTCTATTCGTTGCCCTCGCGCGATATCATAGCCGACTCTGTTGAATATATGGTGCAGGCACACAAGGCAGATGCGTTAGTGTGCATTTCAAATTGCGACAAAGTGACGCCTGGTATGCTCATGGCAGCCATGCGACTCAATATACCCACCATTTTTGTAAGCGGTGGTCCCATGGAGGCAGGAAGTTATAAAGGAGAAAATGTAGACCTTATAACCGCTATGGTTAAAGGAGCAGACAGCTCGGTGAGCGACGAGGAATTGGCTGAGATTGAACAGCGAGCTTGTCCAGGCTGTGGAAGTTGTTCGGGCATGTTTACCGCCAACTCCATGAACTGCCTTACCGAGGCTTTAGGACTCTCACTCCCTGGCAATGGAACCATTGTGGCAACACATGTTAACAGACGTCGTTTGTTTGAAGACGCAGCCCGCCAGATTGTGACCAATGCCTATAAGTATTACGAGGAGGGCGATACCTCAGTGCTTCCTCGCAGCATAGCAACCCGTCAGGCATTCCTTAACGCCATGACACTCGACATTGCCATGGGCGGAAGTACAAACACCGTGCTACACCTCTTGGCTGTGGCAAACGAGGCAGGCGTAGACTTTAAGATGCAAGATATTGACCAACTCAGTCGTCACGTGCCTTGTTTGTGCAAACTCTCACCCAATACGCAAAAATATTCAGTGCAAGAGTGTAACCGTGCAGGCGGTGTGTTAGGCATTTTGGGCGAACTTGCTCAAGCCCATTTGCTCGACCTTAACGTACAACGTGTTAACGGAACAACCCTGGGCGAGGACATTGCACACTACAGCATAACAGGCAAGGACATTACGCCCGATGCCGACCGCATTTATCACAGTGCTCCCGCAGGAAAGTTTTGTACTGAAATGGGTGTGCAAAACACACAATGGAAATCGCTTGACACCGACCGCGCAGAAGGTTGCATACGTAGTGTTTCGCATGCCTACACCCAAGATGGCGGTTTAGCCGTGTTGTTTGGCAACATTGCACAAGATGGTTGCGTAGTTAAAACAGCTGGGGTAGACGAGAGTCTTTGGCACTTTGAAGGTCCTGCTCGTGTCTTCGATTCGCAAGACGAAGCTTGCGAGGGCATCCTGGGTGGCAAGGTGCAAGCAGGCGATGTCGTGGTGATTACCCACGAAGGTCCTAAGGGTGGACCTGGCATGCAGGAGATGTTATATCCCACATCCTACATCAAGAGCCGTCACTTAGGCAAGGCTTGTGCATTGATAACCGATGGTCGCTTTTCGGGAGGAACCTCAGGTTTAAGCATCGGACACATTTCGCCCGAAGCTGCTGCTGGAGGTGCCATAGGCAAGATTGTTGATGGCGACATCATAGAAATAGACATTCCCTCGCGTAGCATCTCCGTGCATCTGTCTGATGCAGAGTTAGCAGCACGCCCCATGCGTCCGTTGCAGCGCAAACGCGAGGTTAGCAAGGCACTCCGTGCTTATGCAAGCATGGTGAGCAGTGCCGATAAGGGAGGTGTGCGAGTGATTGATTAAAGGTGGTTCTAAAAATTCTGATTTTTAAATTCTAAAACCTTTCAACACTCAAGTGTGTATGATTTCTCATACCTACTCCCCTCTCTCAATATTTCCCCAAAAACTTAGCATACCTTTATGATGAACGATACGAATAACAACATAATAAGTGGCGCAGAGATTTTGATGCGTGCCTTGGTCGACGAGGGTGTAACTACACTCTTTGGCTACCCAGGGGGAGCCATTATGCCTGTGTATGATGCGCTCTACGATTATCGCAAGCAGCTCAACCACATCCTTGTACGCCACGAACAAGCTGCTACCCATGCAGCCGAGGGTTATGCCCGTGTAAGTGGCAAAACGGGTGTGTGTTTGGTTACCAGTGGACCTGGAGCAACTAACACCATTACGGGGATTGCCGATGCCATGATGGACAGCACGCCCATGGTTGTCATTACGGGGCAGGTAGGTGCCCAAATGCTTGGCACAGACGCCTTTCAAGAGTGCGACGTTGTAGACATTACGCAGCCCATTAGTAAATGGGCTTATCAAATTCGCTCTGCCAAGGATGTGGCATGGGCGGTGCAACGTGCTTTTTACATTGCATCAAGCGGTCGCCCAGGACCTGTTGTGCTTGATTTTACAAAGAATGCTCAAATTGAAAAAGCTGAATATGTGCCTGGTAGCATCGACTTTATTCGTAGCTATGTGCCTATTCCTCCCACCGACAAACAAAGCATTGTTGAGGCTGCTGCCTTGATAAACGAGGCAAAGCGTCCCTTGGTGTTAGTAGGGCAGGGTGTGGAATTGGGCAATGCCTCCGAGGAACTGAAAGCATTTATTGAAAAAGCGGGTATGCCTGCTGGTTGCACCTTGCTCGGTCTCTCAGCTTTGCCTTCAGCCCATCCGCTCAATGTGGGCATGTTGGGTATGCACGGTTCGCTGGGTGCCAATAAAAAAACACAAGAGTGCGATTTGCTTATTGCTGTGGGAATGCGTTTCGATGACCGCATCACGGGTAAACTTTCAACCTATGCCAAGCAAGCCCGCAAAATTCATTTTGACATTGACCCCTCCGAAATCAATAAAAATGTGAGCGTGGATGTGGCAGTGCTTGGCGATTGCAAAGAAACATTGCCTGCGGTAACAGCCTTGCTTCATGACAATGCGCACAATGCGTGGCGCGAGAGCTTCAGTGAATGGGATAAAAAAGAAACCGAGGTGGTTATCGAACCCCAAATTCATCCCACCGAGGGGCCTTTGCGCATGGGCGAAGTGGTGCGTCGGGTTACCGAATTAACCGAGGATAAGGCTATTCTTGTGACCGATGTGGGACAGAACCAAATGATGGCTGCTCGCTACTTCCGTTTCTCTGAAAAGCGTAGCATGGTTACTTCGGGAGGCATGGGCACTATGGGCTATGGACTTCCTGCAGCCATTGGTGCCACTTTTGGCGCTCCGCAACGCACAGTGTGTCTTTTCTTAGGCGATGGTGGCTTGCAGATGACCATCGAGGAACTCGGCACCATTATGGAACAGCGTTCGCCCGTAAAAATCATTTTGCTCAATAATAATTACTTGGGCAATGTGCGCCAGTGGCAACATCTTTTCTTCCACAATCGCTATTCGTTCACCCCCATGATGAACCCCGACTACGAAAAAATTGCCGAGGCCTATAACATTCCGGCTCTCACTGTGACACGTCGCGCAGATCTTGACAACGCCATACAGCAGATGCTTCACACGGATGGACCATTCTTGTTGCAAGCAGCCGTGCTCGAGGAGGACAATGTGTTGCCCATGTGTTGCCCTGGTCACGATGTAGACGATATGATGCTCGAGGCATAGTCCGCTCTTTTTTCAGAACCGATTCTTTACCGATTCTTTGTCACAGCATCTCCCTTCCATAAATCAAAAAGCATAAGCTCATGACTCAAGATAACAAGGAAACCAAACTTTACACCATCATTGTTTTCTCAGAGAACTTAGCCGGTGTGCTCAATTTGGTGACCAATGTGTTTACACGCCGTCAGCTCAACATTGAGAGTCTCAATGTGTCGGCTTCGGGCATCGAACACGTGCATCGTTACACCATAACCTGTTACACCGACGAGCACACGGTGCAAACCATTGTAAAGCAGTTAGAAAAGAAAATTGACGTTATACAGGCGCAATTCTTTACCAGCGATGAAATCTATGTAATGGATCAAGCGCTCTATAAAATAGCTACTGCTCGACTCATAGAAAACCGAAACATCTCGAAGGCCATTCGCCAATACGATGGTAAAATAGTGGAGGTTAATTCCACTTACGCCATAGTGTCGAAGGAGGGATTGCCTGAAGAGACCATGGAACTCTATCGCAAACTTAAAGGCTATGGTTGTATTTTGCAGTATGTGAGTTCGGGTGTAGTGGCTGTAACCAAGAGCCATCGCGAAGAACTCAATGAGTTCCTTGAACTGCGCGAAGAAGAAAAACGCTCCATGCAGACTTCGGCAGTAGACTAATGGGTGGTTCTAAAAATTCTGATTTAATAATTCTAAAATTCTGATAGTTGCTTTGCACCCTCTCGCATGTGTCTTTTTTCTTT
>UQPD01000048.1 GCA_900542795.1 uncultured Prevotella sp.
CGAGATTACTACGCGTCTCGTGGGCTCGGAGATGTGTATAAGAGACAGGTATTATCGTTCCTAAATGAGCTTTTTCTTCTCTTAAATATACTCCAGAATCACGAAATTTACATTTTTCACAGCCAAAAAACACTACACCAATAAGGAAATGGGACATTTTATGAAGAAACAAAGGTTTTTGATAGTAGGCTTTGGAACAAACGTGAAAGAGGGATGAAATACATTTAATACTCAAATCTGTAGATTTATACAAGAATAACCTACAAATAGATTGAAAGGAAAATTGAAAAAACGAACAACCAAGATTCCCTTCTACCCATCAAAACCTTCACCCCCAAATCCACCTTAACACACTATCTATAGAAGAGTAATTTAGTTACAACACTGAATTATATATTCCCACTCAAGCATCCCTAAGACTTTCTACAATAATCGCTAATTAAAGATTGTATTAGGATAGCAAACCTCCCCTCCTATCCTATCTCAGACAAGACACAAAAAGAGCTTCTGGTTTGAAACCAGAAGCCCTCTTACCAATCATACGTATCTTATAGCTAATCAGTGTAAGATAAAAAACATTAATTCCTTCATCAGATCTCCAGCCGATGTGTGCGAACCTTCTGAACCTTTTAAACGTGCATCAGTACGTCTTATCTCTCCTAAAATTTGCATCACCTTCATACCCGAAAAAAGACGCATGCCAGGTAGTACATTTTTCTTTACTTGCCATTCTGTCATTCCTAACCACGAAGCTAATCCTGCAAGCGACTTGTCGGGAGCATAAAACGAAAGCATCAAATTAGAGAAATAAGTAAACAGAGAAGAAAGTGTACGTGGAACATCCTTCGAATTATTGTAAAAATATTTCACCATTCTATTTACCTTAAAAAGATCCTTTTGTCCCACTGCATCCAATAGTTCATAAACATTGAAATCTCTGGTAAGAGCGATGTGCTGCTGAACAAGCTGTGTAGTGATTACCTTTTCGCCTTCGGGCAATGCTATAAGCAATTTGTCGAGTTCGGAGGCTAAACGGTTTAAATCTGCTCCCACACATTCTGCCACCATCTCGGCAGCTCCAGGAGCTGCTGTCACTTGCTTGCGACGTAGATAGCTTTGCACAAAAGTTGGAAGTTGGTTATCATAGAGTTTTTTCGACTCAAAGAGTACCCCCTCTTTATTGATAAGCGTTGCTACCTTAGTGCGTCGGTCTAACACTCCATTTTTATGACAGAACACAAGCACCGTACTTGGTTGCACCTTGCGAAAGTAAGCTTCCAAATGAGCAATATTCTTTAAATTTTGTGCTTCCTTCACCACAATAACCAAGTGTTGCGCTGCCATCGGATACGACCTTGCAGCCGTCACAATAGCATCAATATCTGCATCTGCACCAAAGAACGTAATAAGGTTAAAATCGCGTTCCTCTGGCTTTAAAACAGTGTCAACAATATAGTCAGCCACGCGGTCAATGTAATAACTTTCATCACCCATTAAATAATAAACAGGCTTAAGATTACCAGCTTTAACATCGCGACAAATTTGGTCGTAAGTAATACCAGCAGGTTTCTTCTTATAGGTTCCTGTATATCCAGCCATTACCAATCAAATTTAAGATGACGCACAGTTTTGCGGCCGCCAATAATTAACTTCATACTCTCAATACCTATACGCACATGTGTTTCTGCAAAATTTTGCGTCACCTTATTGTCGCTAGCTTCAGTTTTCACACCATCAGCCTCCATCGGATTATCCGACACAAGGAGCAAGGCACCAGTAGGAATATGATTATAAAAACCACACGAAAAGAGTGTGGCTGTTTCCATATCCACAGCCATAGCACGGGTTTCGCGCAGATAGTTTTTAAAACGCTCATCATGCTCCCACACACGACGGTTCGTGGTGTAAACGGTTCCAGTCCAATAATCATGACTATTATCACGCAGTGCAGTTGAAACAGCACGCTGCAACATAAATGCAGGCAATGCAGGCACTTCGGGCGGGAAGTAATCGTTTGAAGTACCTTCACCACGGATACCAGCCAAAGGCAAAATATAGTCCCCCAACTGTGTTTTCTCTGAAATACCTCCACACTTACCCAAAAATAGGCAAGCTTTTGGTTTAATAGCACCCAATAAATCCATAATCAACGCAGCATTGGGGCTTCCCATACCAAAATTAATCATAGTGATACCATCAGCCGTAACAGCACGCATATTGGCATCAAAACCCACAGGCTCTACACCACATTGTTGACAGAAGATGTCTACATAATTATTGAAATTAGTTAGCAATATGTGGTCGCCAAAGTTTTCGAGCGGCATTTTTGTGTATCTCACCAACCAGTTGTCGATGATTTCTTCTTTTGTTGTCATATTATTTGTACTTTTGTAGATATAATAATGAGAGATAGCTATTGGGCGTTAATGCCTAACAAGTCTACCTTATATAATTAAATGTATTATGCAAAGATAGTGCAAGGCAAGCGCAATACAAAATAAAAAACGCAAGAGTTTATTTTATACGCCACCTATTTTTGCTTAATCACCCCCAGTAAATCCCCTAAAAGAAATCAGAAAAATGCAAACACTCAATCTTCCTGCTTACGATGTTAAATTAGCAAATAGAGATGGTCAAACTGTAATATTCGACTTTTTAAGACGTCGCTATTTACGACTTACACCCGAAGAATGGGTGCGCCAACATTTCACACATTTCTTAGTGGAACAAAAGGGCTATCCCTCGGCTTTATTAGCCAACGAGGTTACCATAAATGTAGGAGGGGTGGCACGTCGTTGCGACAGCGTTTTATACAACAGAGATGGAGGTTTACCACGCATTATCATTGAATACAAGGCACCTCACATAAATATCACACAAGCTGTATTCCAGCAAATCTATTCATACAATAGTGTGCTCAAAGCCGATTACCTAATTGTAAGCAACGGATTGGTACACTACTGTTGTCACATTGATTATAAAAAAATGAGTGTGGAATATCTGCACGACATTCCACACTACACAGAACTTATTTAAAAAACAACATAAGGCGTCAATCGTTCAATATCTCTTTCGCCAAACTCCTTATAGAGTCGCAAATCTTTCCATGAACGGATAGGACCATATTGACGAATATGTTTGACAATAATTTTTGTTCGCTCGTAACCTAAGTAAGGGTGACGCACAAGTTCCTTGAACGTAGCCTTATTGATAGGCAATTTTCGCACCTTTGTTTCGTGCAAATCCTCATCAAACCAACGTGAAAGGCCTGCGGGCATATCTTCTATTTCATCTAACTGACGCACACTAACAAAGCCTCCTAATTTTTCACGATAGCGCACTATTTTACTTGCCTTGTAGCTACCAATACCTGGTATTTTTTTGAGCAACGTTGTGTCTGCTGTATTAAGCGAGATTTTAGTCCCTTCAGCTAACTTTTCAGCACGCTCATATACTTTTTTTCCTATTTTGGGAGTTCCATAATCGTCCCTATTATAGGGAACATATCTACTACGTCTGTCAGTTTCAGCAATACGTACATAAGGACGTAGTCGCTTAAATTCAGCGTCTGACAAGCCATAAAGTCTACTAAAATCATCAGGCGAACGCCAACGTCCCCCCTTTCGGCGATATGCCATCATACACTTAACCTGCCACTCGCTTAATCCCAACGAAATAAGCGTTGCAGAATCTGCATGGTTAGGGTCAAACGGCCGGAGTTGCACTTCCGACAATTGAGCATGCGAGCGTCCTTTCTCCTCACCTACACGCTTCATTTGTCCCCCAAGCCTATTGACATTTGTCACCTCAGTTTCACTCAACGCCCCTACTTGTTCATCTTCGTTATTACACTTGGATAAAACACCACACACAACTGCAATAATAATTGCAGCCATTAACGATAGGGTTACGAGCACCCTTTTACTCTCTGCTAAGATACGGATTTTCATGATAATATATATATATTTAAAACATGTTTTCAATATATGCCTTAAAAATTCGCTACACCTTTTTCAATGTTCACCATAACTATACCACCACCAATAAGTTTCGCCATACGACCGACGCAACAAATTGTTACGCACAGCAGCATCCGACAAAGTGTCCGCCATATCAGAGTAGTCTTGATAATTTGCCTCCACACTATTATCCTCATAAAGCACTGTGGGTTGCGAGCACGTACGCCTATAAAGCATCAAAGCTTGCGCATAATAAGTTGGAAGCGTACCATTGTCCACCTCTTTGGGATAAAAGCGCATAATCTCAACAGAAAAACGCTCCAATTGTCGGTTTAGCAACAAAGCACACAAATAGTAATCGATAGCGGCAGAACGCTTTTGTCCGTTTCTAAATGCCGACAACCAAGCACAACGATGCAAATACGTCAAGACATCCTCACCGGCATGTCTACTACACCCTAACAACTGAGTCAAATTTGAGGCAGGAAACAGCAAATTCTGCTTTTCGTCAGTAGGAATCAGCAAGTTTTCAGCCCCACCCTTCGGCACCATTTGCTCAAAAATTTTATCTGCTAAGCCCTTTTTATGAGTTGTAGCCAACAAATAGCAACGCATGGCAAACAAACGATGCGAGGTAACAAACGACTTATCGCCCACCTTATAAGCATGTTTAGGATGTTCAGACTGCAAGGCTTGCGCCGTACGCAATTCATAGTGTTGCAAATCTGTCACCCCATTACCAATGCCCACAAACAAGCACAAAGCGAGCAACTGCAAAGCAGCCCAAGTTAAGGTATGATAAAAGGTTGCCACCTTAACCTTTCCAAAGCCCTCTTTTCCGTTGAGCCAATGCAACAACGTGCCCAACACCAAAGCCCCTAATACGAGTCCTAACTGATAACGCCATGCCACGAAGAGCCAACTTATGCCAGCCACCGATAACCATGCCAATAGCACACAAGACCACAACTTTGCCGTATGCACACAACATCGTTTCATCAACTTTTCAGTTCCCCACCCCAACAGAACCAACACCGCAGTTAACCCTAAAGCAATCAACCAAGGCGAAGGAGCCACATAATGCCCCAAAGCATAGCTCAAAATATACGCTAACACATCGTTCTGAGCATGAAAAAACAAAAATAAAAAGAGGAGAAATGCAAACTGTAGCACGATAAAAAACACAATTATAGCAAGTTTTCAGCGAATCAAGCACTTAAGAACCTGCCAGTATAAAAAACATGAGGTTATAATGCCACCCAATGTATAGCATGGGAGCGTTACAACCTCATGAAATTCTGAATATTTGCTTATGAATCCGTTTTAACCGAGTGTTAAACACCCCGATTATTTAGCAGGAGCAGACTGAGCAGGAGTAGCAGGAGCAGCAGGAGTCTGCACTGGAGCCTGAGTTGTAGCAGCTGCGCCAGAAACCACCTTGTCCACGTCATTTTGGCGAGGAGCAAAGAAGATTGTTGCAACCGATAATACTACCAAGATAGCTGCCAATGTCCAAGTGCCCTTTTCAACTACGTCAGTTGTTTTACGCACACCCATAATTTGGTTTGAAGCAGCAAAATTTGAGGCCAGACCACCACCCTTCGACTCCTGAATGAGCACGATGAAAATAAGCAGGATGGCTACAATCACAGCCAGAATTACGAGTAATAAATACATTGTCTTTTATTGTTTTTTGTTTTGTTTTAATTTTCCAATTAGCGAGGCAATACAACCAAGGCTTTTAGCCCCTTATTGCCTTAAAAATCACCCAACATCAGCATGTTTGTCTTTAAAACAACCATTGCAAATGTGCAGCAATCAAGCTTAAAATAATTACGAACACGTAGACCATAAGCGTTAGTTTATGCTTTCTCGTGATTTTTATTAACAATCAGCTTTTGCAAGAACCTGATTTGGTCTGCAAAGTAACTACTTTTTTTCGGATTATTCAAGTTTACCTTGCGTATAATTTCAAGAGCTTTCTCATATCTTTGCTGTTTAATGTATATTTTTGCCAAAGTCATGGTCAAATATCCATCTTCAGCGCTGTCGTCAGCCCCGTCCTTCTCATCGTTTTGCAGTTCAGGTTTAAACTGCGGATCATCTTGCAACTGAATGCGTTCGGGCTTTTTACCAATAAAGTCATCAATCAGTTCAGAACTTCGGTCGTTTACTGCATCATTTTTACCCTCAGCAGGCTCCGCATCATCAAGTTGCAGCAAAAAGGCAGCATAGTCACCCGTAGCATCAGCCGCCGTAGGCTTATTATGCGGTGTTGAAGCCACAGTTCCCTCTTCAGGCAATGTTGTGCGAAGAAATTTATCAATCAACGACTGCGTTCTATCGCCCGATTCCTGCTTTTTCTCCTCCTCTTTGTGCAAGGGTGTAGGTTGAATTTTGTAATTATCTCCCTCAACCATCTTAAATATCACGCGTCGGTCGGGCAAGTAAATAGCCGAGCGTCTCAGTTCCTCTCCAAAGAGCGGATCGTGCAACAAAAAGAGGTTTTTAAGAAACAAGAGCCGGGCAGCCTGATAATACGGATACTTAGCCACGAGTTCTCTGAGCCCGTGGAGCGTATCTTTGTTCAGTTGTTCGGGATGAGCAATAAGCTCGGCAATTGATTCCATTTATTCTATTTTGATATTAAGTAGGTGTTCAAAATTATACAATCAGCAAGTGTTATTTCGAACACCAACTTATCGTATGTCTATATTTATATATAAGGAGTTGCATCACCCCTAAAAGCGTTACCAATCAGCCACCGTAGCGTTAAATATTTGGTCGCAAATATCATTAATCATTTCCGTCACCAAACGCTCTTGCACTGCAGTAAGTTGCTGATTAGAGTCATACTGACTCGTTGCGCTAAATTGCTTTTCCCAACGTTCGTTAGTTTTAGCATTCTCAAAACGGATATTCACCGTCATTTTCAGCTGCACTTGCGATGCAAATCCATCAGCCGAAATACCCTTATTAAATTGATCGTAACTCAGAATTTCACCAGCGATATGCAAATCACCAGCACGTTTCACCAATTTCAATCGGGTTTGATTGGCATACACATCTTGCAACTTGTTATTAAGCATCGCCTCCATAGGCGCCCAACCATAAGGAGCACGGTTCGCCAATTTATCAATTTGGATGCTTTTAATCAAGTCATAATTTATGCTCGTGCCCGTAAATTTATAACTAATGCTGCAAGCAGTAAGCAACATAAGCAACACCACAGGCATAACAAAATAGGCTATTTTCTTTATCATTCCAGTCCGTATTCCTTTATTTTACGATAGAGAGTGCGTTCCGAAATACCCAACTGATCGGCAGCAGCCTTGCGTCTACCCTTGTTAGCTTCGAGCGCACGTCGCACCATTTCGCGTTCCAAGTCATCGAGCGAAGTCGGCATATCTGTTTTCGCCTTATTGGCACCCTCTTCCACATTGTGCTGTTCTGAGTGCATTGACATATCTTCGTCCTTCACTTCTTCCGCATCCCAATAGCGAACATCTGCATCATCTTCATGGGCAAAATTTACAGAGGGAGCATCATGCCCTAACATCAAGCCATTGTTTTCCACCGTAGTTGGAGTTGGTATGCCCCCACCACGCTGTTCATAAACATAGCGCTTCAGTTCAGCCACTTCACGTCGCAAGTCAAAAAGAATTTGATATAAAATTTCTCGCTCAGCTTCAAAACTGTGTACTTCCTTTTCAGACGAATTCACAGACACAAGTTGCTTGCTATGCGACTCTTTAGGCAAATATAGGCTCAATATCTCAGGCGTAATTACACGTTCGCCAGCAGTTACGCTCATATTCTCAGCCAAATTTTTGAGTTGTCGTACATTTCCAGGCCAAGAGTAAGCCAAAAGCATACGTTGTGCCCCTTCATCCAAACTGATGGCAGGCATTTTATACTTTTCACTCATATCGAGTGCAAACTTGCGGAAGAGCAATGCAGCATCAGCACCACGTTCACGCAGTGCAGGCACAGCAATCGACACCGTATTCAAGCGGTAAAACAAGTCTTCTCTAAATTTACCCTCCTCAATAGCCTTTTCCATGTTAACATTGGTAGCCGCCACAATGCGCACATCAGTTTTGCGCACTTCGCTCGACCCCACACGGATGTATTCGCCAGTTTCGAGCACACGCAACAATCTTGCTTGCGTTTGCAAAGGTAGTTCACCCACCTCATCTAAGAAGAGCGTACCTCCATTTGCCGCAGCAAAATATCCTTCACGCTGCTCCACAGCTCCCGTAAAGGCTCCTTTTTCATGACCGAATAATTCCGAATCAATTGTACCTTCGGGAATGGCTCCACAGTTCACGGCAAAATACTTTTTGTTTTTACGCAAACTATGGTCATGAATAATACGTGGAAAAGATTCCTTTCCCACACCATTTTCGCCAACCACCAACACAGACAAGTCGACGGGAGCAATTTTTAGGGCAATCTCAATAGCACGGTTAAGCGCCTCGCAATTCCCCACAATGCCATAACGCAGTTTTACGTTTTGCACAGTCGAATTATTCATGACTAAGAGTTTTTATAATACACCTTCATCAGCCCAACGCTCTACTCCACATCGAAGCAAGCTTCAAAGCCTATGGTGCATCTTGCCTACAAAGTTACACATTTTAGCTTAAAACGCCAATACACTTTGGGTTCTATCTGTAAAAATGCCTTTTAAGGAGCTTTTCGCCCTTTTTTTTGAGCGGTTTCTATCTCAGTTCGTCGGCACTAATCCCCAAGGCTGCCATAAGCGAGTAGCCTAAAATTTCTTGTCGAAAGCCCTTTCCTGTTTGCGGTTCCATAGCAAACACCGTGATTTCCTTACCATCGGTTTGGGCACAAATTTCCTTCACAGCCTCACCATAGGCACGCATATCGCCTACCACAAGCAAACGTTTCACCTCCTTAGCATCAGCCAACATGGTGAGCGACTGCAAGAAAAACTCATCTGCCGAAACCACATTTTCAACCGGAAAGGCAAAAAGACTAAAATGCCCTAAGTTATCGTCAAACGAGAGACCATTCAAATCTTCCTCAAAACGCGAAGGCTTAAAACAATCGAGCGCAGTCTTCTCTTTGGTATGCAAAAAATGCACCTGCACTTCGTTCTTTTCAGGACGTAATCCACCGTCCAACGCCACGCAATCGAGCCAATGACAAAGGTCGCCTTCAGCAATCTCACGATTAAGCATACGTCCAAAGTTCACTCTGAGGTCTTGTGCTACACTATCTAAATAATCGGCATCTACCAACACCACGGTAGGCGCCCACTTAGTTTCTTGCATTTTTATTGTAAAGGATTATAAAGGTTTCTATAGAAGAATAAGTTTTTTGGAGAGGAGGGAAGGAAGAATAAAGGATTCATGCGCCAGCCCAACCCCGAAAGGGGTTATTTATGGACATTTTCCGCATCGCGTAGCGCACCCCACCAAGAAAAAATTTATGAATAATTTATGGCTCATTGATGGCCATTTTTGACAAAAAAAAATCGTAATACATAGCCCTTACATAGTTTGTAATACATAATACTTATTACTTAATACTTAATTCTGGTTTTTGGCTCATTGATGGACATTCTTGACTAAACCCAAGCGCGAAGCGCAAATATATTATTTATGCCATCCCTCAAGCGCGAAGCGCAAACCTCGATAATCAACAAATTAAAAATACAAAATGCTACTAAAAAAACTCTTTGGCTTTGATGCAGGAAAAATGAGCATTAAAACCGAATTCGTGGCAGGACTAACCACCTTCCTTGCCATGTGCTACATTTTAGCAGTAAATCCCGACATCCTTTCAACAACAGGAATGAGTCGTGAGGCACTGTTCACCAGTACAGCCATCGCATCCGCCATAGCCACCTTGCTATTGGCATTTATGGCGAAGTTACCCTTTGCACAAGCACCCAGCATGGGCTTGAATGCCTTCTTCGCCTTCACCCTTTGCCAAGCAATGGGACTGTCGTGGCAACAAGCCTTAGCAATCATGTTAATCGAAGGCATCATCTTTATCTTGATAACCTTCCTCAACATTCGCGACAAAATCCTCGATTGCATCCCCACCAACTTACGCTTTGCCATATCAGCAGGCATCGGTATGTTCATAGCCTTTATCGGTCTTAAAAATGCCCATATCATTGTAGCCAGCGAAGCCACCTTTGTCAAACTCGGCAATTTCACTCCCGAGTGCTTGTTAGGCATCTTCTCAATACTACTTAGCGGCATGCTCATGGTGCGTGGTGTAAAAGGAGCCTTGTTCTATGGCATCATCATAGCCACCCTCGTAGGCATCCCCATGCACGTAACCCAAATACCCGACAATTGGATGCCCCTGTCAGCACCCCATAGCATAGCCCCCATCTTCTGCAAGTTCGACTTCACCGACTTCTTCACCCTCAAAACCTTCATGGTCATCTTCTCGTTGTTGCTCATCAACATCTTCGATACCTTAGGCACACTCGTAGCCTTGGTACAAAAAACAGGAGCAAGCATCGAAGGTCGCATCCCTCACATGAAGGAAGCCATGCTAAGCGATGCCATAGGTACCACAGCAGGAGCCTTCTTAGGTAGCAGCACCATCACCACCTACATCGAGAGCGCATCAGGTGTAGCCGAAGGAGGTCGTTCAGGTTTAACCTCATTCTTCGTAGGCATACTCTTCATCCTTGCCATCTTCGTTTCACCCATCTTCATGCTCATACCCTCAGCAGCTACCAGTGGTGCATTGGTTATGGTAGGCGTCTTGATGGTAGACTCCGTAAAGAAAATCAATTTAGAGGATGTGTCCGAAGCCTTCCCCGCCTTCATCACCATGATCACCATGGTACTCTGCTATTCAATAGCCGATGGCATCTGCTTAGGCATCCTCAGCTACGTCATTATCAAACTCTGTGCAGGCAAATGGCGCGAACTCAATGCCACACTCATCATTCTTGCCCTGCTCTTTATCCTTAATTACGCATTCGAATAAAAAAAATGAAAACCAATCTCAGAAAAATCCTCTTCCTCGTGCTCAGCTTAACGCTCTTTCAGCAAGCCATGGCACAAGTAAATATGCAAGTGTTCTATGACATGGGTACCGACCGCAAGTTCGTCACCATGACACTCGAAATGTTCAAAGCCGATAAATGGGGTAACACCTATTTCTTCATCGACCACGACTTCAACTACAAGCAACACGATGACACTCAGAAAAATAGCTTAGCTCCAGGTGGAACCTATCTTGAAATAGCGCGTTGTCTCAACTTCTGGCAAAAAACCAAGTTAGCTCCTTTAAGTCTTCATGTAGAATATAATGGAGGTATCACAAAGAGCTATCCCATCAACTCCGCTTGGTTAGCTGGTGTAGACTATTTTTTGCACGATCAAAGCTACAGCAATACGCTCAATCTCAAACTCCTATATAAGAACATCCGTCAGGCAGACAGCAAAGTACCCATGCAGTTCACCGCCGTATGGACCTGTAAGGACATCTTTGGACTGAAAGGTTTAACCTTCAATGGCTTTTCCGATGTATGGTTTGAAGACCACACCTACATCACGGGAACTAATGCAGATGGCACAGACATCACCAAAACCAAGCACACCATCTTCATCACCGAACCCCAGTTATGGTACAACGTAGGTCGTCATTTCGGTTGCGACAACTTGAATGTAGGTACCGAAATAGAGTTGAGCAACAACTTTGGTTCAACCCTTGGTTTCAAGTGCCGTCCCTGTTTAGGTCTTAAATGGATTTTCTAAATCCTTTGTTTAGTCAAAAATGTCTATGATTTTTTTTAGTCATAAATGTCCATGATTTTTTTAGTCATAAATGTCCATCAATGAGCCATAAATTTTTCATAAATTTCTCGCGTTAGCCCAAACCCCGAAAGGGGTTATTTATGAAATTCAAAAACAATAATTCATGGACATTTATGGCTAAAAACATTTATGGCACTTTAGTCATCTATGACTAAAGAAATTTTTGGCTCATTGATGGATATTTATGACTAAAAAACATAGCAGTTCGTGACTAAAAAACATAGCAGTCCGTGACAAAAATATAACATTTCATGCCCCAAGAACCAACAGAAGCAGAAAGACAAACCATAGCCAAGTATGCCGATATAATCCATTTACCCCATTATCAATCCAAGCATCACAAACCCATGGATGCTTTATCGCGTGCAGCACAGTTCGGAGCCTTTGCAGCCGTAGCGGGACATTACGAAGCATTAAAAGAACGAGCACGTTACACCGAACAATGGAAACCATTAGAAGAAGACCAACGCGAACAACTCGACCGCGTGTTCAATCTCTTGCGCATACACCAACAAACACACCCCATCATCAAAATAGAATATTTCGTGCCAGATACCCTAAAAAAGGGTGGGGTATATAAAACCGATACCGAACGCCTACAAAAACTCGACGAGCAAAAACATAAAATCATACTGCAAGATGGAACCGAAATCCCCATCTCCCACATCTCCGAAATGAACATCATAGACCCCGAAATATTCGAATAATTCATCAAAATAGAAGGGAAAACGCGTAAAAACAGGGAAAAAATGGATAAAAGTGCATTTTTTTTGCAGAAAGGTTTGGTAGTTTAAAAAAATGTAGTACCTTTGCATCGCGTTTGAGAGATAACGCCTCATGAAAATGAGAAAAAGGAAGTTTGGGTGAGTGGCTGAAACCACCAGTTTGCTAAACTGACGTACGGGTTTACCGTACCGGGGGTTCGAATCCCCCAGCTTCCGCGCATGGCGCTTTCATCTAATGGTTAGGATACATGCCTCTCACGCATGGTATACGGGTTCGATTCCCGTAGGCGCTACAATTACTAAGTCTTCGATAGCAATATCGAAGACTTTTTTTTGTTATCCTCCCCTCAGAACTTATTTTTTAAAGTAATGTTTAAAAATAACTTCCGCAATTTTTCTGTTTCTATTTTTTAGCTCATCATCACATAGCTTCATGCGCCAGCCCAACCCCGAAAGGGGTTATTTATGGAAATTCAAAAATAATAATTTATGAACATTTATGGCTCATTGATGGACATTTTTGACTAAAAAAACAAAGACATTTTTGACCCAAAAAACAAAGACCTTTTCGACCAAAAAACGAACAGTTTGCGCAGAATATGATAATAACTTGCTATCATTAAGGAGTACTCGTTAAAATGCAGAAGTTATTTTTTACACACTACTTAATCATAAAAAAATACAAATACACGTCTTTTCCACCCTTTTTATCCATTTCAAACAAAAAAGTCGGCACACAGCACGGCGCAAGCCGAATTAAATTGTTATTTTTGCGTGTTTATTATACGGTAATAAAAAATATTCACAATAACAATAATCAGATGAACGTGATAACCAAAACCGTTTCGTTGCCCGATGGACGCACCATTAGCATCGAAACTGGAAAATTGGCCAAGCAAGCTGACGGCGCAGTTATGTTGCGCATGAACAATACCATGCTTTTGGCCACCGTTTGTGCTGCAAAGACGGCTCAGCCCGGCACAGACTTTATGCCCCTCCAGTGCGACTACAAAGAAAAATACAGCGCAGCCGGTCGTTTCCCCGGTGGCTTCACCAAGCGCGAAGGTCGTGCTGGCGATTACGAAATTCTTACCTCACGCCTTGTTGACCGTGCCCTCCGCCCCCTCTTCCCCTCTGACTACCACTGCGAGGTGTACGTTAACATCACGCTCTTCTCAGCCGATGGCGTTGACATGCCCGATGCTTTGGCAGGTTTTGCAGCCTCAGCAGCTCTTGCTGCCAGCGACATCCCCTTCGAAGGTCCTATCTCTGAGGTTCGCGTAGCTCGCATCAATGGCGAATATGTGGTTAACCCCACTTTCGACCAACTCAAAAAGGCTGATATGGACATCATGGTTGGTGCCACTGAAGACAACATCATGATGGTTGAAGGCGAAATGGACGAAGTGCCTGAAAGCGCATTGCTCGAAGCCCTCAAGGTGGCTCACGAGGCTATCAAGCCCATGTGCCAACTCCAAAAGGAACTCTCTAAAGAACTCGGAACTGACGTTAAACGCGAATACGACGACGAGGTTAACGACGAAGAACTCCGTCAGCAAGTTAAGGACGAGTGCTACCAGCCCGCTTATGCAATTGCCGAAGCTGGCGACCACGACAAGCACCAGCGCGAAGAAGCCTTCACTAAAATCCGCGAGGACTTTAAGGAACGTTATGCTGCTGCTCACCCCGAACTCTCTGCCGATGAACTTGAAGAGAAGAATACATTGGTTGACCGCTACTACCACGATGTAGAACGCGATGCAATGCGTCGTTGCATTCTCGACGAAGGCAAGCGTCTCGATGGTCGTAAGACTACTGACATCCGTCCCATTTGGTGCGAAGTTTCTCCGCTGCCCATGCCTCACGGTTCTGCCATCTTTACACGTGGCGAAACACAGGCTTTGGCTACTGCCACACTCGGCACTAAGCTCGATGAAAAGATGGTAGACGATGTACTCGATAAGAGCTACATGCGCTTCCTCCTTCACTACAACTTCCCTCCCTTCTCAACAGGCGAAGCTAAAGCACAGCGTGGTGTAGGCCGTCGTGAAATTGGTCACGGTCACTTGGCTTGGCGTGCATTGAAGGGTCAAATTCCTGCAGACTATCCTTACACCGTACGTGTAGTGAGCGACATTCTCGAATCTAACGGTTCATCGTCAATGGCTACTGTATGTGCTGGTACACTTGCCCTTATGGATGCTGGTGTACCCATCAAGGCTCCTGTAAGCGGTATTGCTATGGGTCTTATTAAGAACCCTGGCGAAGAAAAATATGCTGTACTTTCAGACATCCTCGGCGATGAGGACCACTTGGGCGACATGGACTTCAAGACCACTGGTACTGCCAAGGGTTTGACTGCTACACAGATGGATATTAAGTGCGATGGTCTTTCATACGAAATCCTTGAAAAGGCACTTGCACAGGCTAAGCAAGCTCGCGAGCACATCTTAGGCAAGATTCTCGAAACCATGCCTGCTCCTCGTGCTGAACTCAAGCCTCACGTACCTCGCATCGAAGCTTTCGAAATTCCTAAGGAATTCATCGGTGCTGTTATTGGCCCGGGCGGAAAGATTATTCAGGGTATGCAGGAAGAGACGGGTGCTACCATCACTATCGAAGAAGAAGATGGTGTTGGCAAAATTCAGGTTTCAGGTCCTAACAAGGATAGCATTGATGCTGCCGTTGCAAAGATCCGTGCCATTGTTGCCATCCCCGAAGTTGGCGAAATCTACGACGCTAAAGTTGTTAGCATCATGCCTTATGGTTGCTTCGTAGAGTTCATGCCGGGCAAGGAAGGTTTGCTCCACATCTCTGAAATTGCATGGAAGCGTCTTGAGTCAGTTGAAGAAGCTGGCATCAAGGAAGGCGACACCATCTTGGTTAAGCTCCTCGAAATCGATGAAAAGACTGGTAAGTTCCGTCTTTCACACCGTGTTCTCGAAGAGAAGCCTGAGGGTTACGAAGAACGTCCTGCACGTCGTCCTCGTCGTGAAGGTGGCGAAGGTCGTCCCGCACGTCGTCCCCGCAACAACGACTAATACGTTGTTGTTTCCTCTATAATATCATATAGGAATGAATATTTAGCCATAACTCATAAGTCCCCTTTCCCCTCTTCACGAGGTGGCAAGGGGACTTATTTGTTTCTCGTTACTAATAACTTTTAGACTTTACAATCTACTAATCATAAATGTCCCCAAAAAGTCTATTGATTAACTCGACCAAGTTAATTGATTAACTTTGCCT
>UQPD01000049.1 GCA_900542795.1 uncultured Prevotella sp.
TGTGAAAGTAGGAGGTAAATGCCTTTTATGAATAACATTTACCTCCTACCCAATTTGGGTCAGCTTGACCCACCAATATATTCTATTAGTGGGTTTATAAATTGCGTCAGCCTCACTCGTCAGGATCCTAACGCAAAATATCCCTTGCAAAGTATTACTATATTACTTTGCCATTTAATAGGTAATACTTGCCCATTTAATACGTATTTCTTTGCCAAGTATTACTATAATACTTTTTCAACACACAACTGCTTTTTTGTCCCCAAAAAGTCTATTGATTAACTCGACCAAGTTAATCGATTAACTTTGCCTTTTCTATTGATTAACTCGTACGTGTTAATTGATAGACCCGAAAAGGGTATATTGCATACGGATTTTTCTGTTTGGACAAATCCTTTATCTTCGGACAGAAAAGGATGAGAAGAAGGATGGTTTCTTGCAATATACTCGTTCTATGAAAACGGCTGTTCGCTATCATTTAGGAGTTTCCGTTAAAAGTTGCACAAGATATTACTAAATATTGCTCATTTCCTCGGGCGACAAAATCTCATGTTGTTTACTGTAGCGGTTTCGCTTGTGAGGTGTATTGCGCACGCCATCTTTAATTTGTTCGGTAGCTTGTCCCATATTGCCACTACTCATGCGACTCACATCTCCACCATATTGACGCCAACGGTCCATGATGCTTAAAACGTAACCGTAGGTTTCAGAGCCAATCATGTAACCACATTTCACCACAGGGTCGCGATAATATTGCGCACTGCTCAAGTTGCGCACATAATAGCTCACATCGTCCCAACGCTGCGGGTTGCCACCATGTTTGCGTGCCAAAGCTTGTGCATCGCGAATGTGGCCAATGCCCCCATTGTAGGAAGCTAAAACAAACTTTATGCGTTCAGCTGCATCGGGGATGTTGGCAAACTGACGTTGTAAGTGGTTAATGACAGATGCTGCTGTAGCAACATTTTCGGCAGGTGAGAAAACTTTTTGCTGCGACAAACCAAATTGGGCTGCCGTGCTGGGCATTAACTGCATAAGTCCACAAGCACCAGCCCATGAGGTGGCGTTAGGATCGAAGCCCGATTCTTGGTAACACTGAGCCGCAATTAAGCGCCAATCCCAGCCTGTACGTGTGGCAGCTTGCTTAAAATAATTGTCGTATGTAGAGATAATGCCCTTTTCGCGCGAGATGAAAGGAGCACGCACCTTGCGGTGAACTATCGTACGGTTCTTAAGCCAATCAGCTTCCAACTTTTGTGCTTTAATCTCTACACCATCACCATACCAATCATCGAGAGCTTGCACCAAGTCGGAGGCTTGTGCCAAGGTTGCCCAACTCTGTGTGCCTGCCTTATTGTGTGCGCCTGCCACCGCAATACCTTGTTTTTTGCAATATGTTTCTGAAAGTTGGTAAGCAATCACGTCAATTTCTCCAGCCTTGAGCTTTTTTACCAACTCGGTGCTGTCGGTAGCCAATTCCACGCGTACGCCTACCCCTAAGGATTGGGCAAAGTTTTCAGCCAAAGCATATTGCAAACCCATGCCACGCCCTTGGTAGTCAAAGTAAGTGTCGGGACCACTAATGGTGCCGATAATCAATTCGCCCGATTCGCTGATGCGTCCCACATTATCGTTGGCATTCCTTTTGGCAACTTTAGCAAAGGCCCCATTGTCGGCAGTCGATCCCTCGACCTTTCTTTTGTGGCACGCGGTGAACAGCGTGAGCGTGGCAAGTGCAAGAATAATTTTCTTCATAGTTAGGGTAGGGAGTAGGGGAGTGTAGGCTTAATCCCATATTCCCCTCTCTCTTGTGAGTGTTTTTACATTTCTGCTTCCTTCAAGCGTTCTGCGTTTTCGGCAACAATGAGGTGGTCGATGCAGTCTTGGATGTCGCCATCCATGAACGCCTGCAAGTTGTAAATGGTGTAGTTGATGCGATGGTCTGTGATGCGACCTTGTGGATAGTTATAAGTGCGAATTTTAGCAGAGCGGTCGCCTGTCGAAACCAAGGTCTTGCGTCGGCTTGCAATATCGTCTACATACTTTTGGTGTTCCTTGTCGTAGATGAAAGTGCGCAAGCGGGCCAAAGCACGTTCCTTATTTTTAGGTTGGTCGCGTGTTTCGGTACATTCAATCAATATTTCTTCCACTTCGCCCGTATTGGGATTCTTCCAGTTATAGCGCAAGCGTACACCCGATTCCACCTTGTTAACGTTCTGACCACCAGCACCGCTCGAACGGAAGGTGTCCCACTTAATTTCGCCTTCGTTTATAACAACGTCAAAAGCTTCTGCTTCGGGCAGCACAGCCACGGTTGCAGCAGAGGTGTGAACGCGTCCTTGTGTTTCGGTAGCAGGCACACGTTGCACGCGGTGAACCCCACTTTCATACTTCATGGTGCCATATACATCGGTACCTGTGATAGAGCAAACAATTTCCTTGAAACCACCTGCGGCACCTTCGCTTGCGCTCGATACCTCAAGTTTCCATCCTTTACGTTCGCAATATTTTGAGTACATGCGGAACAAGTCGCCAGCAAAGAGGGCAGCTTCATCACCACCCGTTCCACCACGAATTTCGAGAATTGCATTTTTGCTATCCTCAGGGTCTTTAGGCACAAGCATCAGCTTAATGTTTTCTTCAAGTTCTGGGATGCGCTTTTCGCAAGTAGCTATCTCCTCGCGTGCCATTTCTTTCATATCGGGGTCTGACTCGTGCAGCAACATATCCTTGCTCTCCTCCAGGTTCGACAAGAGGTTGGCATACTCTTTACGTGCAGTCATCAAGTCCTCCAATTCCTTATATTCTTTCGTCAAACGCACATAGCGTTGTTGATCGGCAATGACGTTTGGGTCAGTAATCAAGGTGCTTACTTCCTCAAAACGTGCAACCAGTCCGTTCAACTTTTCGAGTAACGTATTCATTCTTCTTTATTTTCTATATTTTTTAGCGGTGCGTACCAACCAATTTGTTACGCGCCATTTGGTAAGTTCCCCCCAAAAAAACAATAACCAACCTAATGTTGCAAATCCTGTATTGATTTTTCGGAACAACGTCACGTTCTGCATACTAAAAAAGCATTCGTAACAAAATATGCTTATTTTAATAAGTGCAGCAAGGCAAAGCAATGTCACAAAGATGTGCAAAATCTTATGTTTCATTTTTTTAGGACGTTCTTTAAAACAATGTTGGGAGACAAAGCTAATAGAGGCTTTGCTTCCCAACATTTTCTTGAATTTTTAGAACTATGCTAAAGCTACTTTAATTAGTAGTTAAATTCGCCAAATTCGCTCTTGATGGTAAGAGAGCGCTTACCCTCTTCGATGCGACCCACAATCTGTGCATCGATGTTAAAGCTCTTGCTGATGGCAATAACCTTCTCTGCCATTTCGGGGCTAACATACACTTCTAAACGGTGACCCATGTTGAACACCTTGTACATTTCAGCCCAATCCGTACCGCTTTGTTCGGCAATAGCCTTGAAAAGGGGAGGTACGGGGAACATGTTGTCCTTAATAACGCGGCAGTTTTCGCCTACAAAGTGGAGCACCTTGGTTTGTGCGCCACCAGTGCAGTGTACCATACCGTGAATTTCGGGACGGAGTTCATCGAGCAATTTCTTTACTACAGGAGCGTAAGTACGAGTGGGAGAAAGTACCAATTTGCCCGCATTGATGGGTGAACCTTCAACGCTGTCGGTGAGTTTGTAGCCACCGCTATAAACTAATTCGTTAGGTACAGCATGGTCGTAGCTTTCAGGATACTTTTCTGCTAAATACTTAGCAAATACATCATGTCGAGCCGAGGTTAAACCATTCGAACCCATACCACCATTGTATTCTTTTTCGTAAGTAGCTTGTCCGCATGATGAAAGACCCACAATAACATCACCTGGACGGATGTTAGCGTTGTCAATTACATCGCTGCGCTTCATGCGGCACGTAACGGTAGAGTCAACGATGATGGTGCGTACCAAGTCGCCCACGTCAGCTGTTTCACCGCCTGTAGCATAGATACCCACGCCCATGTCACGCATTTGCTGCAAGAGTTCGTCGGTGCCGTTAATAATGGCAGAGATAACCTCGCCAGGAATTAGCATTTTGTTTCGTCCGATGGTAGAGCTAACCAAGATATTGTCTACTGCACCCACGCAGAGCAAGTCGTCGGTGTTCATAATGAGCGCATCTTGTGCGATGCCTTTCCACACCGAGATGTCTCCCGTTTCCTTCCAATACATGTAGGCCAAGCTCGATTTTGTGCCTGCACCGTCAGCATGCATAATGTTACAGTATTCGGGGTCACCGCCCAAAATATCGGGGATGATTTTGCAGAAAGCCTGCGGGAAGAGACCTTTGTCAATGTTCTTAATGGCGTTGTGCACGTCCTCTTTCATGGCGGATACACCGCGCATCATGTAACGTTGTTTACTATCCATGGGATGAATGAAGAGTTGTATTTAGTTTTTTGTATTTCGAATTTTGGTAGTTTAATATGGAGTAAGGGATAACTACGATGCTTGTAAGGTAAAGGTAATTTCTTTTTAACCTAATCAAGAGTTATTTTTTAGGTCAATACCCTAATAACCTTTTCTAACTTACATCATGCAGTTCTTCTTTAAAACTCCACCTTAGGTGCTGTTTTAGCTCCTTCTTCAGCTTCGAATTGTGCTTTCTTTTCAAAGCCAAAGATGCTTGCAACGATATTAGCGGGGAAACGTCTTGCGCTAACATTATAAGTTTGCACGCTTTGGTTATAGAGTAGTCGGCTTTCGTTAATACGATTTTCAGTACCTTCGAGTTGCGCTTGTAGTTCCGAGAAGTTTTCGTTAGCTTTAAGTTCTGGGTAGTTCTCTTTCACAACCATGAGTCTACCTAAAGCTTGTGAGAGTTCGCCTTGAGCAGTTTGAAATTCCTTCAACTTTTCGGGTGTAAGACTGTTCGCATCCACCGTTATTTGCGTAGCCTTAGCTCTTGCAGCTATTACGCTTTCAAGAGTTTTGCTTTCGTGTTTGGCATATCCCTTCACCACGTTAACCAGGTTGGGGATAAGGTCAGCGCGACGCTGATATTGCGATTGCACGTTGCCCCAAGCAGTAGCCACCGCCTCGTCTTTGGCAATAAGACCATTGTACGTACTCAGCGTGCCACCTACTATGATAAGCACGAGCACACCAATAATGAGCAATGTTTTAGTTCCTTTTTTCATACGGATAAGTGTTAGGTTGTGTAATCTTTTTTATGTTCAAGACTCTATTCTAAAAAGTAGAAAATGGAGAAGTTCTTTTTAATAAGATTTTTTTCAGGAGTCTTCTTCTTCTAAAATCTTCCGCCGCTTCCGCCGCCTCCGAAGGACCCTCCGCCAAACGAACCACCGAAGCTTCCACCGCCCGATGAACCACGTCCACCGCCAAAGCCACCGAGGATAATAGGACCTGAACCGAGGCTACTACCAAAGTTCTCTTTAGGGATATCCTTCCATTCATCGAATTTGTTACCACACTTAGGGCATACCCATAGGCGATGAATCATCTTAATTTTCGATTGGGGGTGACGAACCCTTTCTTCTTTAACTAACTTCATCTTTGCGTGGCATTTAGGGCATTTTTTTCGAGTTTGGGCATTATAGATTGCAAAACTGAAAAATGTTATTAAGCCAAAGATAACAAATCCAGCAAGCCAAGCATCACTATCATCCGTATCGTTTGCGTCAGCTTTAAGCGATGCGTCGCTTCTAACATATTTATCAATGCTTTGAATGGTCTTAACGATAGCCGCATCCCAATCCCCCCGTTTAAGTTCGGGAATCATTACGCGGTTTTGTATGCGTCGGCAAATGCCATCGGGCAGTGTACCTTCGAGTCCGTTGCCCGTAAGGATTTGGTAGCTCCTATCTTCGGTAGCTAAAATAACGATGAGTCCTGTGCGTTGTTTATTCCCAATGCCATATTTGCGTGCCAAGTCCATGCCAAACTGGTAGGGGTCATCTCCTTCGAGTTGTTTAACCACCACCACCACGGTTTGTATGCCCTTGTCCTTTTCCAAGGCTTTAAGTAAAAGGTTGGTTTGTTGCGTAGCGTCCGCAGAAAGCACCCCATCGGGATTGCACACATATTGCGAAGCATCCTGAAGGTAAACCATTGGCAATGTCTCGGGAGTCCATTTCGTAGCAAAAGCCACGATGGCACACATTGCAAAAAGTAGCAAAGTGAAAAATTTGCGCATATTATTTGCTTTAGGCGAAGCAAAGATAGTGCAAACCGAGCACAATACAAAACGAAAGTCTTAAAACTTTCGTTTTTATTGTCGAGGTGCCGCCTATCTTCGCATTAAACTAAGCAGGCATCTAAAACATTTCATATAAATGTAACGGAAAAATATTCATGGAAAGTTCATGGACTTTTATGCCCTTTCCATCTCCAATAAAATGGGGAATAGAAATGTCTATTCCCTAAAAATATGAAGATTTGTATTTCTCACAAAATCTCTCCTTTCAAATTTGTGTGTCCCATTGAAAGGTACTAACTTTGCAACCCATAGTATAACCTAAATAACAAATTTAATGTATAAACAAACATTTAAGAAGTTCTCGCTGTTATGGAGCTTGATGTGCTTAGCGATTGTTTTGCAAGCACAGATACCAGCGGACTATTATGATGGTGCTAAAGGTGCTAAAGGTAGCAACTTGAAGACAGCACTTTTTAAAATTGTGTCTGGGCACAAAGCACTGTCGTATGACGACTTGTGGAATGCCTATAAAACAACTGACGTGCGTAGCGATGGTAAAATTTGGGACATGTATTCAAGCAAAACCAACTACAGCGTCAACGACCACGGTGGTGGTTATCGTAAGGAGGGCGATATGTTTAACCGCGAACATTCTTTCCCCAAAAGTTGGTTCAATGATGCCAAACCCATGTATACCGACCTTTTCCACCTTTATCCAACTGATGGCTATGTTAACGGACGCCGTAGCAATTATCCCTATGGAGAAAATAATGGTGAAATTTATAGTTCGGCAGATGGCTTTAGCAAATTAGGAAAATGCACAACCGAAGGTTATTCGGGTACAGTGTTTGAACCTAACGACGAGTATAAAGGCGATCTTGCACGTACTTATTTCTATATGGCAACAGCCTACGAGGATCGCATCTCAAGTTGGAGTTCGCCCATGCTTTCGGGCAATGCCTATCCCGCCTATGCCAAATGGGTGGTTAACATGTTGTTGCGTTGGGCAAAGGAGGATCCTGTAAGTCAAAAGGAAATTGACCGCAACAATGCTGTTTATAAAATCCAACACAACCGCAACCCCTTTATCGACTACCCAGGTTTAGAGCAATATGTGTGGGGCGCACAGACTAGCACAGCCTTTGATCCTGACAATTACGAAGGCGGCACAGGTGGCGGTGGTGTAACACCTCCTAATCCTCCTGTACCCTCTGTTGTAGGGGTACCCACCTTCTCACCAGCAGCAGGCGTTGTAACAAAGGGTAGCACTGTGACCATTTCAACTCCAACCAAGGGGGCTACAATCTACTACACCGTTAACGCAGGCGAACTCAAAACTGCTTTCGAGAAGGCAGAGGTTGTAATCAACGAAAATACGACCATAAAGGCCTACAGCATGTTAGGCGAGAACAAGAGTAACGAGGTAGTTGCCACTTACACTGTTGTTACACAGCCCACAGAGGGTGAGAATGTTTATGTGCTCACAACCGATGCATCATCGCTCGCAGCAGGCACCAAGTTCCTTATTGTCTGCACCAGTCAGCAAAAAGCTCTCTCTGCAGCAGCAACTAAGGGAAAATTTCGTCAACCAGCATCCGTAAGCATTGCTGCAGACCATAGCATCGCCGCAACAATCGTAAATTCTGACTCTCATGAACTCTATCCTGTAGAACTCACTTTGGTGGGAACATCAGATGCTTGGAGCATTTTGGATGCAGCAACTCACACCTATTTGGCAATTGAGAAAAATGCCAATGCTCTTTCATCAATAGCTAATAACACAAATCTCAATGCGCAGTGGACCATCTCAATCTCTGATAAGGAGGCAACCATTACGAATTGTGAATACACAGCGCGTAGCATTCGTTACAACAAAGAGCAACCGCGTTTTTCAACCTACACAGCCAATCAGCAGCCTGTGCAGATTTATGTATCGGCAGCCAGCACCTCGTTGTTGCAGCCTGCAACGTCTGTTCAGCAACACGTAATTGTTTACGATCTTAACGGACAATTTGTGCGTGTAGCAAGTAGCATCAATGATGCATTTACAGGGCTTCCTGCAGGTTTATATATTGTCAACGGAAAGAAAGTGCTCGTACGTTGATTTTACTATTACCCCTCTATTTTATAAGTATAATTTGGGAGACAACGAATTACTCCGTTGTCTCCCATTTTTTTGGTATTTGTGTGTTGCATGATGTTTAGGTCGCTAATTTCGTTTTTACTTGTTTACTAGGAGAATACTTCGTGTTTGATTAACTCGTACATGTTTATCGATAGACTTGAAAAGGGAATATTGAACACGGATTTTACTGATTGTACTAATTCTATTCTCCTCGGATTGAAAAGAATGAAAAGGGGGATTGTTTTCTGCAGCAGTATGGAGATTTTTATTGGTTTCACATGTAGTCACTCAAGGACTATGGCATTCTTAGATAGATTTATTGATGAGTCGTTTTGCATAGTTGTATAAGCAAGTTAACCAATAGAATTGCCTAATCAGTACCATATAAGTGTTACTGGAGTTTTATTTAATTGAAACTCCAGTACCAGCTAACTGAAACTGCAGTACCAGATATATGGTACTAAAAGAGGTACTGAGTGTAATAGGAATGCATAAAAGAATTGGTACTATTTTAGCAATAAAAACAATATGACATCAAACTGTATAAAAAAAGGCACTATGTTGAGTACATAAACAACGAAATTATTCGCGCCAGCTTCATCTCTAACAGAGTGAGGCTGGCGCGTAAATAGTTGTAAATATCAAATTAAGGGAAACTTGAGTAACAAATAATAGTTAAGTTCTGGTTTTATCTGGGGCAAATTCTATTCCTTGCCAATCAGCACCACGGCATAGGCAGAGATGCCTTCTTCGCGTCCGGTAAAGCCAAGGTGTTCGGTGGTGGTAGCTTTGATGCTAACATCGTCAGTGCTGACACCCATAAGTGGTGCAAGACATGCCTTCATGGCAGGGACATGCGGATTGAGTTTAGGACGTTCGGCACATACTGTTGCATCCACATTGCCTACATGCCACCCTTTTTCAGCTAACAACGCAACGGTGCGCTGAAGCAAAATTTTGCTATCGGCTCCCTTATACTCGGGCGCGGTGTCGGGAAAGTGGTAGCCTATGTCGCGCATGTTGGCAGCTCCTAAGAGTGCATCACAAATGGCGTGAATCAGTACGTCGGCATCGCTGTGACCCAAAAGTCCCAAGGTATGCTCAATTTTTATGCCGCCTAGCCAAAGCTCGCGGTCGGGCACAAGACGATGTACGTCGTAGCCCATTCCTACTCTAATCTTTATCATTTGCGTCGTCCAAATAAGTCGCGAATTCCGTCCATGTCGAACGAGAGTGAAACGCGAAGGGTTTGATCAAGAGGGTTAGAAGCTGAGGTGGCGATAACGTAGCCAGCATCAATAGCCAATACATTCATGCGGAAACCAGCACCTACGGTGGCATATTTGCGGTTGCCTTGCATTTCGCTTTCGTGGTGATAACCTGCACGGAGTGTAAATTTATCGTTGTAAGTGTATTCGGCACCTATACTCCAGTTTATTTCTTCCATTTCGCCTTTAAATCCACGTTCAGAATCGCCAAACGATGAGAAAATGCCACTGATGGACGACTTATTGTAATATTCGTTGTTAAGTCGCTCTTGGTAGTCCTCGTCTAATTCATCGGGCTTTTGCAAGGGCATTGTGGGGACTAAGAGTTTGTTGGCATCTGCGCTAAAGCTGATGCGGTTGTACTCGTTGAGTGGTATCAGGTAGCTTAAACCCAAACGGAGATTGGTGGGGATGAAGTAAGAGCGGTCATCACCATACGATATTTTGCTACCAATGTTGTTGATGTTTAAACCCCAAGCGAGCTGGCACTCGCGCTGTCCCATCATGAGGTAGGTGTTGTAGTAGAGCGCAATGTCGGCTGCAAAAGCTGAACCTGCAGTGGAGTTGTCGTCGTAGTGCCCCGTAATGTCAGAGTAGATGTAGCGCAAGCCTACGGCAGCTGAGAACTTCTCGCTCAACATGCGCGAGTAAGCGGCATCGAAACTCATTTCATAGGGCTTAACGGTAATGCCTTGGCTACCCTCAACATCGCCTAAGGTGAAGTAGCGTAGTGAGGCACTGAGGGCTTGGTAGTCGCCCAAGCGTACATAGCCAGCGGCATTGAGCAAGGCAATGCCTGTGGTGAGTTTGCGCAACCAAGGTGTGTAGTTGAGTGCAAATCCTGCACGCGAGATGGTGAAGGGGTATTTGGCTGGATTCCAGAATTGTGAGTGTACATCGGGGTCGGTGGCTGCACCCACATCGCCCATACCGCCAGCACGTGCATCGGGAGCAATGCCGAGTGAGACAACTGCTGTGCGAACGGGGTTAAATTGGTCGCGTATATCGTCGTCGGCATAACTTGTGGCTGTTGAGCCTACCCAAGCAAGGAATAGGGCACTTGCTAAGGGGATGGCTCGGTTATGTTGTGACTTAAAGCCAGGTAATTTGCGAACTTGCATATTTTTGTGTTTATTTTATAATCAGTTTTTTTGTTTTGGTGTGGCTTTTACCCATTTTACTACGATAGAGGTAGACACCTGCGGGTAGGGGACTACCAGCGTAGTCGGTTTGGTTCCAATCTACGGCATTGTATTGGTTGCCAGCGGGGAGTGTGCTTTCGTTGTGCCACACGCGCATGCCTGTTAGGTTGTAGACCTCGGTAAGGATGTTTCTCGCTTCGGTGAGATTCTGTCCCATCTTGTAGTTGGTGATGAAGCGCGTAGTTGCTGATAAGGGCACTGCAATTACATCGAAATCGGCAGTGGCATTGCCCCCTTCTTGCACGTTAAATGTGAGTGTGGCAGTTGTGGCATTGCCAAAAACATCCCACACGCGGAGCGAGGCGGTGTGTCTGCCTACTTGGAGTGCGCTGAGAGGGTATTGCAAAGTGCCTTGCATGTAGGAACCGTAGTCGAAGGTGAAGTAATCATTCACCACTATGCTTTGGTCTCTGCGACCATCAAACCACAATTCCATGTCGTGTCCGAGGTTACCCGTCATCATGGAGATGCCTGTGGAGTCGGTTACCGAAGCATAGAGAGTAGCCGAGGTGCCGATGATGCCCCCATCGGGGAAGTCGGGGTTGCCTATATAGAGGTAGACGTTAGGACCTAAAGTGTCAGCTTGAGCAAGCTGTGTGCTACTATTTATGCAGAAGTTTGAGAATTGTCCGTTATAGTGTGCTTTGGTGCTGTCTTGTTCGGTGTAGAGCGAGAGCAAACACTTGTTGGGCGAGAAGGTGGTGCCACGCGGAATGATGGTTTCGATGGTAAAGCGTCCTGCAGAGACTTTCACTTTACCCTCGAAGAGGGTTTGCGTGTAGTCATCGTATTGGTAGTCGGCTGCCGAACTGTTGCCGTAGCCCTTGCACACGATGTGTTGTTTGGGGGCAAAGAGTGTGGCGTAGAGTGTGCCGTTAAAGTTGGTGTCGGGGGTCTGTGCAGCTTCGGTAGCATTGACATAGCCCGAGAATGTTACTTTACCGCCTACTGGGATATTGGTCACCGCTGTGCTGTTGGCATTTTGCCCATTGATGCTGTCGATGTAAACACCCTTTTCGGCGTATGCCAAAATGATGGCAGGGTCGCCCAAAAGGGCATATTTCATCTTGTTGCGTGAGGAGTCGTAGCCAATGGTGTTGACGATACCTGACGAACCGCCTACGAGTTCCACTTTGGTGCGACGTAGCGCATCGCCTATGCTGTAACGTTTTCCGTTCTCGTCTTTAGCAAAGAGGTGCTTAATGAGTCCTCGGTTAAGCGAGCGGTTGTAATTGGCAAATACCGAACGTGAGGCGCAAATTACGCCCAATGAACCTCCTTCGGTATTGTAGATTACATTACGACCGATGTCGTTGCGCGATTGGTCGTAAGGGGTAATTTCGCATGAGGCAAAAATCCACAAGGGCAATGTGGCACTTTTGTTTTTTGAGAAATCTTCTTTATCGAGTAAGAAGGAGTGCGATAAGCGGTCGGGACTTCCGTGTCCGTTGTAGTTGAAGATTAAGGCCCCTGTTTGCATAGCACGTAGGATGCGGCTTGTGGCTTCGGGGAAGGTTGTGCCTTTAGCCTCGTAGGTGGCTTCGTAGGCATCGGGGAAGACGCGGCGCAACATAAAGGCATCGTTGGCGGAGGCTGTTACTTGTTTGCAAACTGTTTCGGCATCTTGCATGTGGAGGTTGTTGTCACCTACATCGCCAATTGCCCACATGCGGTTTTGCCAAGCACCTGGTTCACGATTGAAGAGGTAGCGTTGGGTTTTGTCGACAAGTTGTTTGGCTTCTTCTTCGGTGGTACATATAAAGCGTCCCACACCCAGGTCTATTTTTTCGTAGGTGATGTTTGCACCTTCGTTGTCGTCGAGCAGTGCATAGTAGTCGTCTGTGACAAAATCATTCAGACTGCCAATGCCATACGTGCCACTGTCGTTTTCGGTAGAGCTGCGTTCGTATGCCAACAGGTAGTTGTCGGGATTTTCTTTTTTCCACTCACTGGTAATCATGCGGTTATCATAGGCACAGTTGCCAAACAACAGTAAGTAGCGCGGGGTGTCGGCAGTAGAGGCTGCTCGGTCGTAGAGCATTTTTAGGTAGCGACGATAAGCAGAAGCATCGGGGGTTCCCGATGAAAATTCATTGTATATTTGGTCGGCTCGTACCACTTTTACACGCAAATTTTGTGCTTCGCGGTGTAGCTTTGCCAGACGTTCGGCTTGTGCTGTAAGTTTGCCTGAGGCGGGCACAATAATCACGTAGTCGTAGGTACTGTCGGCATGCAAGTCTTGATTTTCGATGTTGCCTACGATGGTTGGTGTGTCGTAGCTTTTTTCGATATCAGCAATAACAAAGCGCTTGGTGCCATCGGCAGCTGTGGCTTTGTAGGTGCCGTTTTCAAGTGTGCCAGGTAGCTCAGCCATAGAGCTTTCGGCATCACCAATTTGCCACACGCGGGTATTTGCGGTGGCATTATTGACGTGCAAGGTTACAGCACCTTGTGTAGCGGGGCTGAAGGCTGCAGTGGGGTTGTTGGCTGAAAGTTGTTGGGTGTAGCTGGCATATAGGTAGCCTAAGTGTCCAGTGGCGGGAGTTACTATGGCTATGTTGGCTGTTTCGCCCACGTTGGCTGTGAAACTGCCTCGGCAGCCACGTGCTACTTCTTCGGTGCCTATACTGCCTAAGTCTTTGGTTACTTTGGCATTTGTGTCCTCGTTTACTGCAATGAAAAACTTGTTGGTGGTTGTGCCTGTTTTGCCCGATATGCGATAGGCTATTTGGCAAGGGGCACCCGTGTTGCCTGGCAACTGCATGCGGTAGTATGTACCATTTTGTAAGTCTTTCTCATCGAAAAACTCACGACCACCTCCATACCACATATACGTTTCGTTCATGACTAATGCGTGTGCGGTAACGGTGGTGACGTCTTGTGCGGTGTTACCAGCCTCGTTAGCAGCGAGCGTGCTGAATGCGGCAGGTGTTTCACCTTCTTGTGCTTCGGTAAGAAAGTAGTAGCTGTATTTTGAGAATGTGTTGGTGGTGAACTTTGTGTTGCTTTGGTAGTTTATCACTCCTTCGGCAAAAAAGAGTAGCGAACCACTGCGACGATAAAGTGGTACTTCGTTGAGGTCGTCGATTAGGGCATCAGATCCTGTGAAGGTGAACTTTTCGTTGAGCAGTCGTCCACCATAGCCATACAGACGCACTTTGTTAGGGTCGTTGAAGCCTGCTTTTTTAAGTTGGGCATCGGTGAGTTGGTAGATGCCTTCTTTGCTGACGCGTATTTTTACCCATTTGCCAGTGGCAAGTACGGAGTGTTTGGCATAGCGATTGATGCGTTCTACACGTTGCATGTTTTGCATTACGCGACGAGTAGCACGGGGGAGTTGCGGACCTTTAATGTAGGGTACGAGGTTATAGTTCTTTACTTCATACCATGCACCCTTGCGGTTAACGATGGGCACGTAGTCTACTTCGACCCAGGTATCGCCACGGCTCTGTGAAAAGTGTGGGTTGAACTGTACTTGGCTTTGGGCTTCGAATCCCAAAGCTTGTAATTTAGCCACAGTTTTCTGTGAGAGCTTGGCGTATTCGGGATATTCTATTTTAAAGCATACCGTGTCGGTGGGCAATAGTTGTCCCATGTTGAACTGAGCTACCTGTTGGTAACTTTGTGCATGCAGACTGGTTGTTGCCCAAAATGCGAGTAGTATGGGGATGCTTTTTCTCATAATGCTATGGGAAGGGATGTCGTTTTTTTTTGGGGGGGGGAAAAAAAGGATTTTTAAAAAAATGAATTCCTAAAAAGAATGGTTCCTACCCCCGTTTTTTTATTTGATATTGAATGCAAGCACTTCTTGCTCTTCGCAACGAATGCTTAAGTGGTCGTCAATGTGCACTTGCTGTTCGGCTACTTGTAGCGGAATGAGTAGTAGGTCGCCTTGGCGCATGGTGTAGAATTGACTGACGTCTGCAATGAGTTGGTCGGCAACTGCTTTCAATTTTTGCACATTAAGGACCGTGTTGACTTGGGTATCGGCAATGTGCAAGGAGAGGTTGATGGTTGTTTCTGCATCCTCAGCCTTTGTTTCAGTATCGACCATTGTTGATGGGGTGGGGATGGTGGTCTCAGCCACTGCCACTGCATTGTCGAAGCCCAAGGCTTTGTCCCAAGGTTTTTGTTGCGCTTGTAACTGTGCGAGTAGGTCGCGGGCTACAAAGTGAACGGCAAGAGTTAAGTCCTTGTAGTAGCGGTGTGCAAATTGAGGATGAATGCTACGTCCCAAGCGGTTGATGCGAATGCAGGCACAAAGTTGCACCATGCATTGTTGCGTGAAGTCGGGGATAAAGAAGGGGCGCTTTTGGATGAGTAGTGCCGAGTCGGGCATGAGTGCCGTACTCACATCTTTATATAACGCAGTTTCACCATTATTATTGTTTGCGAAAAATCTGAATATTTTCATACGAAAATTATTTGTGCCGTTTTGTAATCTCACAGCATAAGTTTTATA
>UQPD01000050.1 GCA_900542795.1 uncultured Prevotella sp.
CGCATGAAGACCTCAATAGAATGTAATACTTAATACTTAATACTTAATACTTAATCCAGATTTGTGTCCATCAATGAGCCATAAATGTTCGTGAATTATTATTATTGAAATTCCCCATAAATAAACCCATTTCGGGGTTGGGCTGGCGCGTGAAGCATTTTGTTTAGTAATGTTCAAAAAATAACTTCTGCAGAAGATCTGCGTTCAAGAGCATCTGACCAAAAAGCAAAAGTCAAGAAAATCTATAAAAAAATAACACTATTGCAGCACGTAACAAATTATTGTGTATATTTGCAACGAGCATTTTACACTTTGCTCATTTTGCTATAAACAACAAACGCTTATCACCTTTTTAAACCAAATTTATACAACATGATAGAACCTTCCATTTTGATAGTAGTGATTGTAGTAGCTGCCATCGTATTTCTAAGCATCTTCTTCCATTTTGTACCCTTCTTTTTGTGGCTTAGTGCTAAAGTTTCGGGGGTACACATCTCGCTTATTCAACTGTTTTTAATGCGCATACGTAATGTGCCGCCTGGCATCATTGTGCCAAGTCTTATTGAAGCACATAAGGCTGGATTGCGCACGGTTACTCGCGACAACCTCGAAGCACACTATATGACAGGTGGACATGTGCAACGTGTGGTTCATGCCCTTGTGTCAGCTTCTAAAGCCAACATAGACCTCTCGTTTGAGAAAGCAACAGCCATAGACCTTGCAGGTCGTGATGTGTTTGAGGCTGTACAAACAAGCGTTAATCCTAAAGTTATTGATACTCCGCCCGTAGCAGCCGTTGCCAAGAATGGTATTCAGCTCATTGCCAAAGCACGTGTAACCGTGCGTGCTAATATTCACCAACTTGTAGGTGGTGCAGGCGAAGATACTATCTTAGCTCGTGTAGGCGAAGGTATTGTATCGAGCATTGGTTCGGCTGAGACACATGAACAAGTTCTTGAAAATCCTGACTCTATCTCAAAATTGGTACTTTCAAAGGGCTTGGACGCAGGTACTGCTTACACCATTCTCTCCATCGACATTGCAGACATTGACGTAGGTAAAAACATTGGTGCTACCTTGCAAATGGATCAAGCTAATGCAGACAAGAACATTGCACAAGCTAAGGCAGAGGAACGTCGCGCTATGGCAGTGGCTACTGAACAAGAAATGAAGGCATTAGCACAACAAGCTCGTGCCGAGGTTATTCAGGCTGAAGCAGAAGTGCCCAAGGCTTTGGCGCAAGCTTTGCGCGATGGTAATATGGGATTTATGGACTATTATAAGTTTGAAAACCTTAAGGGAGATACCGCGATGCGCGATGCCATCTCTAAAATTGACCCTACCAATATTTTGAACAAAGATAAGTAAGGGAAAGGTTCTTAGTTCACAAGTAAGTTTAAGTGGGTGTTTTAAAATACCTACTTAAGCTTACTTAAGCACAATGAAAGTAAAAAGTTTTTTTGGTTTTCACTTTGCAATGTAAACGCCTTGTATTACCTTTGCAATAGTAAAAGGTGGTCCTAAAAAATCTGCTTTTAATTTTTTAGAAATCTGATAGTTGCTTTGCATCCTCTTGCATGAGTTTAAGGGTTAGTTTGCTTGGTTACATAGCTTGCTGTGCTTTTTCGCTCACTAAAATCCACGCGCAATAGGGACGAAATGACTGTTTAGAACCACCCTAAAAATATAAGATAAAAAACACACTAATATGGAAAAGGTAGACCAGCTTGACCTAAAGATTTTAAAGATAATTTCTGTCAACGCACGTATTCCCTTTAAGGATGTAGCAGCCGTGTGCGGTGTATCACGGGCAGCTATCCACCAGCGCGTACAACGCCTTATAGAAGCTGGAGTTATTACAGGCTCAGGTTATAACGTATGTCCTAAAGCTATTGGTTACAGCACTTGTACATACGTAGGTATTAAACTCGAGCGTGGCTCAATGTATAAGGGCGTGGCTGAAGAACTCGAAAAGATTCCCGAAATTGTGGAATGTCACTTTACTACAGGTGCTTACACCATGCTCGTAAAACTCTATTCGCGCGATAACGAGCATCTTATGGATTTGCTTAACAACCACATTCAGGAAATTCAAGGTGTTATTTCTACCGAAACGCTCATCTCTCTTGAACAGAGCATTAACCGTGCTGTTCCCGTAGTTATCCCTGAGGAAAAGTAATACTTTGGTGGTTCTAAGAACACAACTTATGTTCTTAGAACCACTCTTAGATATATATATGCATGCTTTTCACCACTCCTTGTGGTTCCCATAACGCATATATGCCAATCTGTTAACTCCTTCCCCACCCTCTCTTCAACTTTCTTCCCCCACTTATGACGTTTACTGGAGCATTGATTGGGTTGACCACCTTTATTATTATAGGTGCGTTTCATCCTGTTGTAATAAAAACTGAATACTACTGCGGCACCAAGCTGTGGTGGATTTTTTTAATTGTAGGCATCGGCTGTATTGTCGGTGCTTTGTTTGTTACGCATACGCTGCTCAGTGCGGTGTTGGGCGTAACGGGTTTCTCGGCTCTGTGGTCGATTATAGAAATCTTTGACCAACAAAAAAGAGTGGACAAGGGTTGGTTTCCTGCTGGCCCTGGACACAAACGTAAAAACCCTAAAAAATGAGTGTAGATTCATTGGTTGAACAGTTTAACACCGAAGCCCTTGCTTTGGCTGCACAACCTTGTGCCAAACCGCTTATTGGTGTTACTGCAAACTTTTCAGAGGGTCAATTACAATTGGCACCTGGTTATTTCCGTTCGGTTGAGGCTGCTGGGGGCATTCCCGTAATTATTGCTCCTAAGCGTATGCCCAATGCCAACATGTCGCTATTGCTCGACCGTATAGATGGTCTGCTCCTTTCGGGCGGAGCTGACATCAATCCTATCTTGGTAGGCGAAGACCCTGTGCCTGCCTTGCATGGCATCAATACCGAGCGCGATTTGTTTGAATTAACCTTAACACGTTTGGCTTATAATCGGCAAATACCCATGTTGGGCATTTGTCGTGGTATACAAGTGTTGGCAGCAGCTTTAGGGGGAACTATCATGCAAGACATTGCTACCTCCCTACCCCACACCCAACTTATTAAACACTCGCAGGATGCTGACCGCGCCACAGCTACCCATTTTGTTGAGGCTGTAGAAGGTTCGCGCATTGCAGAACTATTGGGTAAGCGTTTTGCTGTTAACTCATTTCACCACCAAGCAGTGGGGCAATGTGGTCCGCGCTTTCGCATCACGGCTCAATCGGCTGATGGGGTAATTGAGGCGATTGAGAGCACTGAGATGAAATCTATTATAGGTGTGCAATGGCATCCTGAGTGTTTCATTGCCGAAGGCGACACTTGCATGATGCCTTTGTTCCAACAATTTGTGAACGATGCAAGTGAGTTTGCTCAAGCTCGTCGTGTACATAACAGTGTGCTTACACTCGATTCGCATTGCGACACGCCTATGTTCTTCGACCAAGAGGTAAACCTTGAGCATCGCGACCCTAAACTTTTGGTTGACTTCCCCAAGATGCGCGAAGGGCATTTAGACGTAAGTACGATGGTTGCCTACTTGCCACAGGGTGACTGCACGTCCGAGGCTTCAGAAGCTGCTACTGCTCAAGCTTTTAAAACTTTGGCTGAAATTGAACAGCGCGTAGCACATGCTCCTGGTGTGGTTTTGGAACAGCATCCTGCACAACTCTATCGCAACAAACTTGAGGGTAAACTCAGTGTGATGCGTGGCATTGAAAATGGTTATGCCATTGGTAAGGACTTGCAGAATGTTGAAAAATTTGCACGCATGGGGGTGGTTTATATCACGCTTTGCCATAATGGTGACAATGATATTTGTGACTCTGCCCGTCGTTCTTCGCAACGCCATGGTGGTCTCTCTGCTTTTGGTCGCGATGTGGTGCGTGAGATGAACCGCTGTGGGTTGATGGTGGACTTGAGTCACGCAGCCGAAACATCGTTCTACGATGCTTTGCAATGTAGCACAACTCCCATTGTCTGTTCGCATGCCTCAAGTCGCGCCATGTGTAATCATCCACGTAATCTTACTGACGACCAGTTGCGTGCTCTTGCCCAAGCTGGAGGTGTAGCACAGGTTACGCTCTATCATGGCTTTTTACGGTTAGAGGAAGAAGGCATCCCTGCCACTGTAACAGATGGTGTGCGCCACTTGATGCACATGATTGATGTGGCAGGTATCGACCATGTGGGCATTGGCACAGACTTTGATGGCGATGGAGGTGTACCTGGTTGTGCCTGTGCCTCTGAACTCATTAACTTTACGCGTCTGCTTTTAGCAGAAGGACTCACCATTCACGATTTACAAAAAATATGGGGCGGTAACTGGTTGCGCGTTATGCAGCAATGTCAGGATACTGCTGAAATCTTAGGGTGATTTTTCGATAAATGTTTTGGGAAATTCCAACCTTTTGAGAATTTCTAAGCATTTTGGGAAATTCCTAATTTTTTGAGAATTCCTAAGCATATATAATTATCAACAATAGCACTCATATATAATAAGGATATGAAATACATCGTATTAACTGTATTGTCGTTTGCACTCCTTGCCTTTAGTGCATGTAAAAGTCAAAAGAATAGCGAGCAGGAAGCTGCTAACGACACCATAGCTGTGACCAATGTGCAATTTAGTGCCGACTCAGCCTACGCATCTATTGTGAAGCAATGTAGTTTTGGTCCGCGCATTCCTAACTCTGAAGCACATCGCCAGTGTGGTGACTATATTGTAGAGCGTTTCAAAGCCTTAGGTCTTAGCGTTACCGAGCAAAAAGCTGACCTTAAAGCATGGGATGGTAAAATGCTCCACTCACGCAACATCATTGCTGCCTATCGTCCAGAGTTGGCAGATCGCATAATAATCTGTACCCATTGGGAAAGTCGTCCTTGGGCAGATGCCGACCCAGACTCTACCAAACATCATGAACCTGTGATGGCTGCTAACGATGGAGCCAGTGGTGTAGGTGTAATGTTTGAGTTAGCTCGCAATTTAAAAGCACTCAATCCCAACGTAGGTATCGATTTTATTTGTTTTGACTCCGAGGACTATGGTGCTCCCTATTGGGCAGGCGATAAAGCTCCGCAAGATGGTAGCGATTGGTGTCTGGGTTCACAATATTGGGCAGCTCATCCCCATGTACCTGGTTATAAAGCTAAGTTTGGCATTCTGCTTGACATGGTAGGCGGACAAGATGCTCGTTTTGCTTACGAGGGCATGAGCATGCGCTATGCTCGCGATGTAATGGTGGGTGTATGGGATGCAGCAACACGTGCTGGTGCCGATAACCTTTTCCAATCAGTGCAAGGTGGCTACGCGCAAGATGACCACATCCCTATGAACGAGGTTGCTGGTATTCCCACCATTGATATCATTCCCTTTATTGAAGGCGAACATTCATTTGGCACTACCTGGCACACCGTAAGCGACACGCCCGAGAATATCTCAAAAGAAACTTTGCGTGGCGTAGGACAAACGCTCTTGCAATTTCTTTCAGAACAATAATCAAACAACACAACTCTCAAAAAGAACTATGACTATCAACGAAGTACAAGACGAGATAATAGAAGAGTTTTGCGAACTTGACGATTGGATGGATCGCTACCAACTGCTTATTGACTTGGGTGAAGAACAAGCCCCTCTGCCCGAGAGCGACAAAACAGACCAAAACCTTATCGACGGTTGTCAAAGTCGTGTATGGATTGTATGCGACGAACAAGATGGTGTGCTCAACTTTCGTGCTGAGAGCGATGCACTGATTGTAAAAGGTATTGTGTCGTTGGTTATCCGCGTGGTAAATCATCACACTCCACAAGAGATTCTTGATGCGAACCTTTATTTTATCGATAAGATAGGTTTGACGGAGCACCTCTCCCCTACCCGCTCCAATGGCTTGCTTGCCATGATTAAGCAAGTGCGCATGTATGCTTTGGCATATAAAACTAAACTGGGCGAATAATCGAATTACCAGTTAAACCTTGTGTTTGATAAGCACTAATGAATACTTCACGCGCCAGCCTTACCTCGCCTAACGAGGTAAGGCTGGCGCGTGAAGTAAGTAGGTGTTCAAATTATTTTATACTATCAATACTAGACTTTTCCAGTTTTATAGAATGCAGAGACTTTTTAATCACAAAAAAATAAATTAGAGGCTAATTCTGCATATAGTGTGTATAAATGACTAAAATATTGCATAGTGTTATAATATATGAGGGGTATTTTGTATATTTGTCGGCATAATTAGACAAATACTAACATGATGATTCCCGAAATAACAGCTGCAGAAGCAGCATCAATGATACAGAATGGTGATATGCTTGCCGTTGGAGGATTTGGTCCTGCGGGTTCTCCCAAGGTTATTACACCAGCATTGGCAGCTAAAGCACGTAAGGAACACGAAGCTGGCCGCGAATTTAAGGTGAATGTGGTGACAGGTGCCTCTATTGGTGCCAGTTGCGATGGAGAGTTGGCTGCAGCCGATGCAGTAGATCGTCGTTTGCCTTTTAGTGTTAATCCTGAAATGCGAAAAGCCTACAATGCAGGTCGTGTGCGCTACACCGATCTTAATCTTTCGGACAATGCTTCGCATTTGCGTCAAGGACTCACAGGACATATTACTTGGGGAATTATCGAAGCTTGCGATGTGCAAGAGGTGCGTGGTAAACTTCGCATTTACCTCACTGCGGGCATTGGTATAGCACCAACCATTTGTCGTTTGGCAGAAAAGGGCGTGTTTATAGAATTGAACACTTGGCATAGCTCACGCATCATTGGCATGCACGACATTTACGAAATAGAAGATCCTTGGTTTCGTGCGCCCATTCGCATTACGCAACCCATCGAAATAATAGGTTTGCCCTATATAGAAGTGTCGCCCGAGCATGTAAAGGGCATTGTAATGACACACTTACCTGATGAGGCACGCGCCATGACACCAGGTAATGAAGTGACCAAAGCCATAGGACAACATACGGCAGAGTTTTTGGTGTGGAATATGCAGCAAAACTATATCTCGCGCAATAAACTGATTTTGCAAAGTGGTGTGGGTAGTGGTGCCAATGCTGTGATGGGTGCTTTGGGCGAGTCGAAGGAAGTGCCTAACTTCTCCATCTATACCGAAGTGTTGCAAGAAGAACCCATGCGCTTGATACAAGAGGGTAGGGTGATAGCTGCTTCAACAGGTGCACTCACATTAAGTCCTGAACATTTGCAAGAGCTTTATCGCAACATGAACGACTATCGAGGTCGCATTCTTTTGCGTCCGTCCGAAATATCAAACTGTCCTGAAATCATTGCTCGCTTAGGTGTATGTTCGCTTAACACAGCTATCGAGGTAGACATCTATGGTCACGTTAATTCCACCAAAGTGTCAGGCACCAAGATGATGAATGGGGTAGGGGGGTCGTGCGACTTCACTTGCAATGCCATGCTTGCCACCTTTACCTGTGGCTCAACCGCAAAGGATGGACGCATCAGTAGCATTGTACCCTTCTGTTCGCACATTGACCACACTGAACACTATGTTGATGCCATTGTTACAGAATATGGTGTAGCCGATTTGCGTAATAAATCAGCACTTGAAAAAGCCGAAGCACTCATAGCTATTGCACATCCCGACTATCGTCCTATCTTGCGTGAGTATATGCGTTTGGCTGGAGCCTATGGTGGTCACACGCATCACCTGTTATCTGCAGCCTTTGCCATGCACGATACCTTCCGCCGTAAGGGAGATATGCGTCTTGTGGATTGGAGTGAATATATTAAGGAGTAAGTTTACCCCTATGCAATTTTTAAAAAGAGATTTTTAGAACCTTGCAAAAGGTTTGATTTTCAAAAAACAAGCAATTAAACCAGCCGAAAAAGGGTAGGGGAGGTCATCTCTCTTACCCTTTTCAATTTTTAAATTGGTCAAATCTCATTTTTTTTTAAATACATTGTCATTTCGAAAAAAGAAAAACAGTACCTTTGCACATACGATGCAAACCATACGTAGAATAGTGTGTGCAATGACATTGCTCGTAGCCATAACAGCTACGAGCTTTCAGTCGTGGGCACAGCAAGACCCCGCTTTTGTGCACTATTGGCAGATGGAACCCCAGTTTAATCCAGCAGCCGTAGGTCGCATTCCGCAGCTCAGCATCACTGCAGCTTTGCAAAGTCATGCTTCGGGTTACGAAAATGCAGGAAGTACCCTATATGCAGGAGCCGATATGGCATTTCAAATAGGCAGAACTCGCCATGGTGTGGGAGCATTGTTCCAAAACGATGAATTTGGTTTGTTTTCGCACAAACGTTTTTCGGTGCAATATGCCTATCACTTCAAATTGTGGGGTGGCACTTTGAGCATTGGTGCTGAAGCCGATATGCTTAATGAGTCGTTGAATGGTTCAAAGGCAGAGTTGGGCGATGCCAACGATCCCGCCTTTCCTACAACCGATTTAAGTGGGTCGAAATTCGATGCTTCGGTAGGTATTTATTATGCACATCGTCGTTGGTATGCAGGCTTTGCCATGCAACACATCACAGCCCCAACTGTTAGAATGGGCGAAACAAACGAATATGATGTAAAATCGCTTTATAATTTAACAGCGGGATACAATATTCGATTAAAAAATCCGTTTTTTACAATAACGCCCACCACTTTGTTGCGTTACGACGGCTCAGCCTTCCGTGCTGACATTACAGCCCGTTTGCAATATGCCCACGAGAAGAAAAGACTCTATGCTGGCATCAACTATAGTCCGCAACACTCTGTTACAGGTTTCGTGGGGGGAATGTTTCATGGTGTAGACCTTAGTTATGCTTACGAGGCAAACACCTCAGGCATGGGCATTGGTGCAGGTCAACACGAAGTAACCTTAGGTTATCGCCTCGACCTCAACTTAGGTAAAAAGGGCAAAAACTTACACCGCAGCGTGAGATGGTTGTAAAGCGCAACACACAGCCACATACCGTCACACACGCTTCATTATTCGCACATTAACAAATTAGCAGCATATTTATAGCACATATCAGTTTGATGAAACACACATTATTATATATACTGACAACATTGGCCGCCTGTGGTTTATTAGCCTCGTGCATGGGTAGTAGTCGTGCCATGATGAGTGGCGGCGAAGTAACAGGTTCACGAGCGGCATCGTTCAACGAGCCTACTCCCTATGGTATGGTAGAGGTGAAAAGAGGTTACCTCAAGGTAGGACTCGAAAAGAATGATTCCCTTTGGGGTACTGTAACTCCCCAAAAGGACATTTCGGTAGATGGTTTCTGGATGGACCAATACGAAGTTACCAATTCCATGTACCGCCAATTCGTGGAATGGGTGCGCGACTCAATTATTCGCGAGCGTTTGGCTGATCCACAATACGGAGGAGATGAGACCTATAAAATAGAGGTAGACCGAAATGGCGACCCTGTTACTCCCCATCTTAATTGGAGCAAGCCTTTGCCTCGCAAACCAACCGAAGACCAAGAGCGTGCCATAAACAGCGTATACATTACACACCCCATTGATGGTACACGCATGCTCGATACGCGTCAGCTCAACTATCGTTACGAAATCTTCGACTACGAGAAGGCTGCCTTACGCAAATATCGTCTCAATCCCAACGAACGTTCGCTCAACACCGATCACCCCGTTGACCCCGACGAAGTTGTTATGATTTCGAAAGACACCGCCTATATCGACGATAACGGACAGATTGTGAGACAAACCATTGAGCGTCCCCTTTCGAGTCTCTACGATTTCCTCAACACCTACATTGTCCCCGTTTATCCTGACACCACGGTGTGGGTTAACGACTTTACGAATGCTAACAACGAGCAGTACATGAAGCTCTACTTCTCGTCAGCCAATTACAATGACTACCCTGTAGTAGGTGTAACTTGGGAGCAAGCCGAAGCCTTCTGTGCTTGGCGCACCAACTTTTTGCTAAAAGGCATGGGTCCACAGGCACGCTACATTCAGCGTTACCGCTTGCCCACCGAGATTGAGTGGGAATATGCAGCACGTGGCAAAGAGGGTAATCCCTATCCTTGGGATGGTTATGAGGCAAAGAGCAAGGAAGGTTGCTTCTATGCCAACTTTAAGCCCGACCGTGGTAACTACACTGACGATGGTAACCTCATTACTTCGCGTGTAGGCATCTATGGTGCCAACTCTAACGGACTCTTCGATATGGCGGGTAATGTGGCAGAATGGACCAGCACCGTCTATACCGAAGCAGGTGTTGAAGCCATGGCAGACCTCAATCCACAACTCTCGTACAACGCAGCCAAGGAAGACCCTTACGTGTTGAAACGCAAAAGTGTGCGTGGTGGTTCGTGGAAAGACCCCATGTCTTTCATACAGTCAGCTTGGCGCACTTGGGAATACCAAAACCAACCCCGCTCTTACATCGGTTTCCGCTGTGTACGCTCTAAAGCCAACACCGTGAGTGCCACCAGTAGCAGCAAAAAAAGAAAATAAAGTAATTTTGGGGGGCGGAGAGGCATAAACCTTCATTTGATTGTTTGTTTAAACATTTTTTTGTTTAAACAACCTCATAGAACTCCTCCAAACTCCATACACACCATAAGGTTGAACCACCCATTAAAAAGAAAATAAAGTGAGCAAAATAAATTTTGTAATCCGCTTGCAACACTGGATGGACAGTGTGCCCGGACAAACGTTTCTTAACTACGCCTATTCGTGGGGTGCATCTATTGTAATTTTGGGTGCGCTCTTCAAACTCACCCACCTTCCAGGCGGTAACTTCATGCTCTTTATTGGTATGGGTACCGAGGTAGTTGTATTCTTCCTCTCAGCCTTCGACCGTCCCTTCGACAAGGACGAAATTGGCAAAGAGCTACCTCACGACTACGAAACCGATGAGCAAATTGCAGCTCGTTTGGGCATTGACCTCGATGATGAGGATGATGAAGACGAAGATAACGAAACGACCGATGCATCTACCGAGTCGCAGGAAGGCATTGCGCAAACTCCTGCAGCCCAACCTGCAGCTCCATCTGTAGCTCCTGCTGTTCAGCCCGTAGCAGCTTCCACACAAACCGTGTTCGTTGCTCCTGCCACAGTCGCTTCGAGTGTGCAACCTACTCAGTCTCAAAGCTCTGAGACTCCTCATGAAACAGCAGCCTCTGCTACTCCTGCTTCACAAACAGCTACACCCAATGCTGCCACACAAGCTGCCGCGCAAGCAGCCATTGCAGCTGCTACCCCAGCAGGTGCGGTACCTTTCGATGCTGAAGCCAAGCGTTTGGCAGAGATTATACGCATGGCAAACGACGAACTATTGCATCGTGCACAAGCTGTGCTTTCGCCCGAGATGGAAGAGGCAACCGAACAGTACATTCAAAAGCTTCGCACTTTGGCAGAAACCTTCGACAAGGTGGACGAACAAAGTGTTAAGCTCACTCGCGATAGCGAAGAGATGGCAAATCTTAATAGAACCCTTACTGCCATTAACAAAACCTACGACCTCCACTTTAAGAGCATCAGTCAGCAAGTGGGCACCATTGAGAGCATCAACGAGCAAACACGTAAACTCGCCAAGCAAATTGAGGACCTCAATGGTGTGTATAGCCGCATGATTCAAGCCCTTTCGGTGAAGATGACAGGCACACAAGAGTAAACACACACTTGTTTTAATCCCCCTAATCTCACCGTGAAGAGGTGACATGTTCATCCCCTGACATGCTCCATGCGCGGCTGAGATACTCCTATTATATATATACACACATTATGTCCGTAAAGAAAAGACCGGTTTCTCCACGCCAAAAGATGATCAACCTAATGTACATTGTGTTGATGGCAATGTTGGCGCTTAACGTGTCGAGTGATGTGCTCAAAGGCTTTGGTTTGATAGGCGAAAGTTTAAAGCGCACCACAAGCAACGCCATGAAGGAGAACCAGGCACTCTATGCCGACTTTGCCGAAGCTTATAAGAGTAATCCCACCAAGGTAAAGCCTTGGTATGACAAAGCTATGGAGGTGAAGCGCATGAGCGACTCGCTATATAACTTAGCCGACGAACTTCGTTGGGCCATAGCTCGCGAAGCTGATGGCAAAGATGCCGACCCAGATAATTTGCAAAACAAAGAAGACCTTGAAGGCTCTAACCGCATCATGTTAGCTCCAGCTAAGGGCAAGGGAAAACAACTTTACAAAGCCATTTGTTCATACAGAAGTCGCATCCTTGCATTGGTTACCGACCCTCGTCAAAAAGTCATTATAGCCTCGAATCTCTCGACCGATGTTCCTAAAAACGAGGACAACGTAGGCAAGAATTGGGAACAATATATGTTCGAGGAAATGCCCTCTATTGCAGCGGTAACCATGCTTGCCAAGTTGCAAAGCGATGTGCGAAAGGCTGAGAACGAAGTTATTCACACCCTGCGTGCCAACATCGATATGAAAGATATTCGTGTCAATCAACTCAATGCCTACGTATCTGCTGAAGCCACTACGCTTTACCCTGGCGATGTGTTCCGTTCAAAGATATTTATGGCAGCAGTTGACACTACGCAGCGTCCTGAAATCTATGTGAATGGTCGTCGCATTGCCGCTGATGGTAGCTATAACTTTACCGTAGGCAGTCCTGGACAATATAGCTTCTCGGGCTATATTCTTATGCCCAATGCAGCGGGCGATATCATTCGTCGCGAGTTCACTCAAAAGTACAATGTCATTGCGCCTCCCACAGGAGCCACTGTGGCAGCCGACTTAATGAACGTGCTTTATGCAGGCTTTAATAACCCCATTAGTGTAACTGCCGCAGGTGGCAATGCGGGTGTACATCTCAGCATGACGGGTGGCACACTCACCCAAAAAGGTCCTGGCAAATACACCGCTCGTCCTGCCAGAGTAGGCGAAAACGTTACCTTCACTGTGAGTGGAACTGTCAATGGCAAGGTACAAAACATGGGTAGCTTCACCTTCCAAGTTCGTAAATTGCCCGATCCTACAGCATTTATCCATGTAGGTACAGACCGTTTCAGGGGTGGACGCATAGCCAAGGGATCCATTATTGGTGCACCAGGCTTAGGAGCAGCTATCGACGATGGTTTGCTCAACATCCCCTTCAAGGTGCTCAGTTTTGAAACCGTGTTTGCTGACCGCATGGGTAACTTCCGTCCCGAACCTTCAGCAGGTGCCAATTTCACAGAGAACCAACGCAATCTCATGCGTGAGTTGCGTCGTGGACAACGTTTCTACATCTCGAAAGTGCGTGCCATAGGTCCCGACGGCATAACCCGCAACCTTAATGGTAGCCTCGAAGTTATCGTAAATTAAGCTCCCTCTCTCAAATTTACAACATCCTCCAACAATGAAAAAAATATTCGCCCTCGCCCTGTTGCTTAGCATCACGCTTGCCGACTGTGCTTATGCTCAGCCGCCCCGTCGTCGTGCCGAGCAGCAGCAAAAGCAAGAACAACAGCTTAACGCGCCAAAGGGTAGTTCTTATCGCGATTTTCCCACCGCACAAACTATGCCCAACGATGCAGCTTGGCGACGCGACCTCTATCGTACCATCGACCTCACAAACGAGGAAAATGCTGTGCTCTATTTTCCCACAACACCCCAAGATGGTCGCGAAAACCTCTTTACCTACCTCTTTAAACTCGTGCTTCGCAAGCAGATTAAGGCATACGACTATAAGCTCGATGGCAATGAAAACTTCACAGCAAAGAACGAGGTAACTGCCAAAGAACTCATGGACCGCTACCACATCTTTTATGAGTCGAAAGGCGACAAAGTGCGTGTGAATGATGCCGACATCCCTTCAGACGAGGTTAAAGCCTATTTTGTAAAAGAAAGTAGTTACTACGACCAGCACACAGCAACATTCCGCAGTCAAGTCACTGCCCTTTGTCCTGTGTTAAAGCGTGGCGACTCAGACTTTGGAGGCGAATTGGCACAATACCCCATGTTTTGGGTCAAGATGTCGGACGTAGCACCTTATTTAGGCAAACTTATGCTTATGGGGTCATCGCTCAACAATGCTGCTATGATGTCTGCCGATGATTTCTTCACCCTAAAACGTTACAAGGGCGACATTTATAAAGCCGTTAACTTGCAAGATCGTTTGCTCTCAAACTATTGCACTGACGACACAGAAATGAAGGCTGAACAGCAGCGCATTGAAAAGCAACTCACCGATGTGCAAGAACATGTTTATGGTCGCGATAGTGCCTACTACGCTCGCTTGCGTGCCGACTCTATTGCACAAGCCGAAGCCGACTCTATTGCAGCTCTTGGCAAATCGGCTCGCAACAGTTCACGACGTTCAAGCACGGCTACAACACGACGCACTACTACCTCGCGCCGTACTTCTACCCGAGTGAGCACATCAACTTCTAAGCGGTCAAAGCCAGCTAAGACTAAAGCTCCCCGCACCAAATCAACATCTCCCAAGAGCAGTGGAGGTGGTTTGAGCGTACGTCGTCAACGACACTAATCTCATTTCATATATAAAAACACACGAGGTTTATAAGGAATGCACCCTTATAAACCTCGTGTGTTTTTGATATTGATCCGTAAAAATCTTCTGCATGATATTTGATCGTTTTATCAGGAAACTTCACGCGTCAGCCTCACCCCTAATGGAGTAAGGTTGGCGCATGAAAAGTTTATAACGATAAACCTACGATATTTTACTTTGCCAAGTAAGTTAACTTAAATGGCAAAGTAAGTCAACATACTTTTTTTAGACACTTTAGGCTGTTTTTTGGAGAACCCGATAAAACTTCTATTTTGTAGGAAACCATCCCTCCTTTTCATCCCCTTTCATTCCGAAAAAACAGTAATCAGTTCAATCAGCAAAATCCGTATTCAATATCCCCCTTTTTGAGTCTATCAATTAACATGTCCGAGTTAAACAATAGAAAAGGCAAAGTTAATCAATTAACTTGGTTGAGTTAATCAATAGACTTTTTTTGGTAGGGTGTTCAAAATCCGCATTTTTTTCTGCACGATTTTTAATAGATATATCAAGAAGTCTTACGCGCCAGCCTCACCCCGTTAGGGGTGATATAAGGTAGCCAGGTATGAGAGTGAGA
>UQPD01000051.1 GCA_900542795.1 uncultured Prevotella sp.
ATCAAGGTCAAAAACCGTGCAGAAAAAAATCATGGATTTTGAACACCCTACCTAACGGGGTGAGGCTGGCGCATGAAACATTGATGAATCTATCATAAATCGTGCAGAAAAAATACGAATTTTGAACACCCTACCTAACGGGTAAGGCTGATACGTGAAATATTAACTAATCTTACTCAATCAATCAAACGCAGAATTTTCATAGTGAGCCTATTTCTAACCCAACGTCGTCAGAAAAGTTTAGATGACTTCAACATAAATTTTGAACGCATTACTCAATAACGTAACCTTTTCATAATGACTCAAAAGAATTTGTGAGGCACATGCTTTTGGTACATTATTCAATTTTTTTGTTACATACTTTCTGAATTACTGCAATTTTTTTTGTATTGCAATTTGTTTACACTATCTTTGCCTATCAAAAACACTTCACAAAGATGAAAATGTTAAGTAAACAAATGGCCGTATGGATGATTGCGCTTGTGGGCATATGCAGTCTTTGCGGTTGTGACGAATATTGGTGGGACGATTGGAATGGTCCTTCCAGCATAACAGGACAGTGGAAGGTAGTTGAAGTGACAGGGTGGAATAATTGCCCTTATCGTCAGGGAGACTATTGGACCTTCTATTATAACGGAAACTTTGCTGCCGATGGCTACGGTGATTTAAGAGAACGTGGATATTGGCAAATGAGTGGGCGAACTATTGAGTTTGCATTTCCACCTCATGACAATTACGTGAGCATGTCGGCTTATGTGAGTACGTACGATAACGATTACATGACCTTGCGCGTTAACGACTACGATAATAATGCCAATTACACGCTCCGTATGGTGAGATATTCCTGGTGAGATATTCCAACCGAGAATATCTAAATATTGACAGTCGCTTTAAAAAGGTGTGACCCTAAAGAGCCACACCTTTTGCGTATATCCTATATACCATCTTCTGGGCAGAAGATGGTCAACACGATAATTTAAACGAATGAAGATTCTTACACAAGAAGAAATAAAACAAAAAATCAACACCCCTCTCTTTCATAAACTTACAGAAACTGCCGACGAACTTGGCTTTGAATGTTACTTAGTAGGTGGGTATGTGAGAGATCTTTTTTTGGAACGTCCCACTAACGATATTGATGTGGTAGTGGTGGGTAGTGGCATCGCTATAGCTGAGGCTTTTGCCAAGAAATTAGGTAAAGGTGCTCATTTAGCTGTGTTCCGTAACTTTGGAACCGCACAAGTGAAGTGGCATCGTCACGAAGTGGAATTTGTGGGAGCTCGTAAAGAAAGCTACCAGCACGACTCGCGTAAGCCCATTGTTGAAGATGGTACGCTTGAGGATGACCAAAATCGTCGCGACTTTACCATCAATGCCATGGCTGTTTGTTTAAATCAAGCACGTATGGGCGAATTGGTAGACCCCTTTGATGGTGTACGCGATTTGGAAGATGGCATTATTGCTACACCCCTTGATCCTGATATAACATTTAGTGACGACCCATTGCGCATGATGCGCTGCGTACGTTTTGCTACTCAATTAAACTTTACGATTGAGGAAGAAACCTTCGATGCACTTGGTCGAAATCGGGAACGTATCAAAATTATCAGTGGTGAACGCATCATTGTGGAATTCAATAAAATCATGATGTCGCCTATCCCCTCAATTGGTTTGGTTGAATTGCAACGTTGTGGTTTGCTTTCGCTTATCTTACCCGAAGTGGCAGCACTCGATTGTGTAGAAACGCGCAATGGTAAATCGCATAAAAATAATTTCTACCATACACTTGAGGTGTTAGACACTGTTGCACAAAAAAGCGATAAACTCTATTTGCGATGGGCAGCATTGCTTCACGATATAGGTAAACCACGTAGCAAACGTTGGGAACCCGCCATTGGTTGGACATTTCATAACCACAATTATTTGGGTGAGAAAATGATTAAACCGCTTTTCCGTCGTATGAAGTTGCCTCTTGATGAACGTATGAAGTATGTGGCGAAATTGGTAGGCTTGCACATGCGTCCTATTGCAATAGCCGATGATATTGTTACGGATAGTGCTGTGCGTCGTTTATTGTTTGAGGCAGGTGATGACATTGACGATTTGATGATGTTGTGCGAGGCTGATATCACGAGTAAAAACGAGCAACGTAAGCAGAATTTTTTGCACAACTTCCAAATAGTTCGCCAAAAGTTGGTGGATATTGAAGAGAAAGATCGTGTTCGTAATTTTCAACCTCCTGTTGATGGTGATGAAATTATGCGCTTGTTCAATCTTAAACCTTGCCGTGAGGTGGGTGCACTCAAAACCGCATTGAAGGATGCGGTGTTGGATGGAAAGGTTGAAAACAAACCTTTGGCAGCACTTGAATTTGTGATGAATCGTGCCAAGCAAATGGATTTAACTACGAACGAAGCGGTTTATGCTGAAGTGCTTGCACAAAAACAAGCAGCAGAAGAGGCAATGTAAAACTCTTATAAAATAATTTTGAAAACCTACTTATCATGACAGAACAACAAATGGCTGCTAACAAGCAGCGCTTTATGGAGTTATGCAACGAGCATATTCACCGCGATGGTCTTGACAAGGTGTTAGCTTATCTTGAAAAGAGCGATTTTTATATAGCACCGAGTTCAAGTCGTTTCCATTTAAATGAAGATGGAGGTTTGTGCTTGCACTCCATCAATGTGTTCGAAGCTGCTTGCAAAATCTATAATGAAATGGTAAAGCCTGCCATTATGGATGGAACTTCGCCTTTTACTGAAGAGGTGAGTATGGAAAGCATAGCCATTGCTACGCTCTTTCACGACCTTTGTAAGATAAAACTCTATCACAAGGCAGACCGTTGGAAAAAAGATGAGAATAACCGTTGGGTAACTTATCCAGGCTATGAAGTTAAGGATGATTTCCCTTTGGGACATGGCGAAAAGTCGTGTCTCATGCTAAGTTGGTATATGCGTCTGAAACCCGAAGAGATGCTTGCCATTCGTTGGCACATGGGCATGTTCGACATGGGTGAGTCTGGTTCATCGCTTCGTCGCTCTTTTTATGCAGCAACAGAAAAGTCAGCCCTTGTGTCTATTGTGCATAGTGCAGACTTCTTGGTTTCGAATTTATGGGAGAAAACAACGACTTATTAAAAGCACAGTAACTTAATTAAAAAACTGCAGCTTTCATCCGCTGCAATACTCCAATCTACAAACACCTATTTTATGAAAAAAACCGTAAAACGCCTTTTAGGTTTCGGTGTGCTGATGCTGGTGTGTTTTGTAAGTGTACTTTCAGTTCACGCACAAAACAATAGTCAAGCAGTAGCAGACTTACTGAATCGTATTGGTGGAGCGGGAACATCCGACCGTTTTGTTACAACCGTCGATGCATCGATGGCACAAAATGGTAAAGATGTTTTCACCATCACTGCGCAAGATGGTAAACCTTGCATCAAAGGCAGCAGCACATTAGCTGTGACTACAGGTATCAACTGGTATCTGAACCATTACGCCCACATAAACTTGGCGTGGAACAATTTAACAACCAACCTTAGCAGTGTGTCGCTTCCGATTCCTACGCAAGCCGAAACGCACACTTGTTCAGCCGACTACCGTTATTATCTCAACTACTGCACCTTCTCTTATTCAATGTCCACTTGGACTTGGGAGCGTTGGGAGCAAGAGATTGACTGGATGGCATTGCATGGCATCAATATGCCCTTGCAGATTGTGGGCTTGGATGTGGTATGGAAAAAACTGCTTACTCAGGATTTGGGCTATACCTCAGCCGAAGCCAACAAGTTCATTGCTGGTCCGTGTTTCCAAGCATGGTGGGGTATGAACAATCTTGAAGGGTGGGGTGGTCCTAATCCCGATTGGTGGTACACACGTCAAGAAAAACTTGCTAAACAGATTCTTGCGCGTGAACGAGCATTCGGCATGCAGCCCGTACTCCCTGGTTATGCAGGAATGGTTCCAAGTGATATTGCTCAGAAAAAAGGATATACGGCTAATAACCAAGGCGAATGGTGCACTTTTACGCGTCCATATATCCTCAACCCCAACTCAACAGCTTTTGCTGAAGTGTCAGAGAAATACTATAAGCGTTTGCAAGAAGTAATGGGTACGTCAGACTATTACAGTATGGACCCTTTCCACGAAGGAGCTAATACCAGTGGTATTGATGTTCCTTCGGCTTATAGCAAAATTGCTGAAGCCATGACCAAGGCAAATGCCCAAGGTAAGTGGGTGGTGCAGTTCTGGCAGTGGAGTGGTGCACAATATAATATCCTTTCAAAAGTAGAAAAGGGTAAACTCATTGTGCTCGACTTGTTTAGTGATGCTCACACGCATTTTGGAGAGTATCAAGGTCACGATGCAGTTTATTGTATGCTCGCCAACTTTGGTGGTCGTACAGGAACCTTTGGTCGTCTTACCAAGGTGATGACCGAGTATTTCAACGAAAAGAGAAACCATAATAATGTAAAAGGTATTGGTGCTACGCCCGAAGCTATTGAGCAAGTTCCTGTGCTTTATGATGCCCTCTTTGAACTTCCTTGGTATAGTTCAGTTCCTGATGCAAAAACTTGGTTGGCTAATTATGCCACGGCTCGTTATGGTACAGAAAACACCCATGCACAAGAGGCTTGGGAGAAAATGCGCAACTCAGCCCTTAATTGTGAAACATCGTTGCAAGGTCCTCAAGAGGCAGTGCTTTGTGCTCGTCCTTCGCTTACAGTAGACCGTGTGTCAAGTTGGGGTGGAACAGAAATCTTCTACGATGCACAAGATGTTGTGGATGCTGCCTATAAGTTGTTGCAAGAAAAGGGTAACTTGAGTGGTGAAAACTATAGCTACGACCTTACCGATTTTTCGCGTCAAGCTTTAACCGATTATGGATATGCATTGCTTAAAGCCATTAAAGAGGCTGACGCACAAGGCAATAAGGATGCTTACGACAAACGTCGCGATGCCTATTTGCAATTACTCTTAGACGTAGACCAGTTGCTTAATACCAACAAAAACTATCAATTAGGTCGTTGGACAAACATGGCGCGTGATATAGCCAATGAGGTTTCAGGCACCACAGAGGCAGACAAACAATGGCTTGAACTTAACAATGCGCGTACCTTAATTACTACTTGGGGCGACTGGAATGCTTCAGAATATGGTGGCTTGCGTGATTATTCATATCGCGAATGGGGCGGTATGATGAAGGACTTTTATTATCCGCGTTGGAAAACCTTCTTCGATAATCGAGATAAGGGTGAAGCACAGCCCGATTGGTTTACACACGATTGGAACTGGGCGCACAATGCCAATCTCAGCTATAGCAATAAGCCCATGGGCAACACAGCCGATGTGGCAAGCGAACTCTTTGGCAAGTACTTTGCAGTACTCAATCTTACGGATGGTAAGACCTACTACGCCTATCGCAACATTGAAACCGACCTTACCAACGTATTTACCGACAAGGTATTGCGTGGTCAGAAGTATACCTTCCCCATACAGGCACTTTCTAAAACTGAAAACGTAAGCTTCGGCATCGACTTCAACAATGATGGTGTGATAAGCAGTGACGAAACATTCAATTCACTTACAGCTACCATCCCAGTCAATGCAGTTACAGGCAAAGTGTCGGCACGCCTCACGTTGGGTGATGGCACAGTGCTCACCTTTAAACTTATGCTGAAAGACGATATAACGAAAGATCGCACAGTGACTGTTTTCACAGCCCATGCCGAACAAGGCAGTGTGGCTATTGAAGGTACAACAGAAAAGAGTGTGACCAACAAGGACGAGGTGACGGTGGTAGCAACCCCCGTGAACGGCTATGACTTTGTGAATTGGACAGATGCTCAAGGCAATGTCGTTAGCACAGACAACCCTTATACCTATTGGGGTGCAGCCAATGCCACATTTACTGCCAATTTTGTGGTAAATAAGTGGGGCACTCCTGTTGAGAATAAGCAAGATTGGAATGATGTAAATTCGTATGGTCAATATCTCACTTCGCTCAACGTGTCACAGAATGGTGCTGAGGAACACCCCATTTATACAACTAATGCTTGTCCTGAATCGCTTTGCCAATCGGCAAAATTAGTTACAGCTGCTAAGGGTAGTCAAATCACACTTCATTGGACTTCGGCAGGTGGCTTGAACTATTGCAATCTCTCTGCTTATGCCGATTTAAACGGTGATGGAGATTTCGAAGACGAGGGCGAGTTGATTGTAGCAGAAGGTAAGAAAGGAACGAATGAAAATGCAGCGCTTAATGACTACACACTCAAGGTTCTTCTTCCTTACGATGTGCCCGAAGGTATCACTCGTATTCGTTTGCGTTTTGATGGAGCTTGGGCAGGTGGCTATAATGCACAGACTGGTGCAATGCCTGCAAAGGCAGAAACCTATCGCATGGTATATGATATTCCCGTAAACATTACCAATCAGGCTAACAGCCCGTGTACTGTAACGGTGAAGACCTCAGATGCAAACAAGGGGACGGTAGATGCTAACGGACAACCAGACACTTACACCTATAAGGTAGGCGAGGAAATTGTATTGCGTTCTTATCCTGTTTCGGGATATAGTGTGAAGTGGACCGATCAATATGGTCGTGCGGTTCCTGAGAGTTGGGTAGATGGAAACTTCCTTCGTTTCCGCGCTCCCGAAAGTGCCACCTATACGGCACAGTTTGTGAAGTCACTTCCCTATGAACTCACTTTGGGAAATTGGAAGTTTAAGTACGAAGAAGGTGACAATGGGATTGTGCTTACACAAGCAGTGTCGGGGAATGGCGAATTGGTGATTCCTGCGCAGTACGAGGAAACTCCCATTGTAGGCATTGCCCCCACAGCATTGCAAAACCTTGAGTCGCTCACTTCGCTCACCTTGCCCGAAAGCATCACTTCTTTGGGCACTTCGGGCATTGTGTGTCACACTCAGGTGGTAGGAGCAGGTGTACAAGACCATCCGATTCTTCTTGATAAAGACTTGCAAAGCAATCAGTCGTGGCAAGTGGATTTTAATGTAGCGAGCGACGGATCTTCGTTCAACCAATGGGGCTCTTCTTTATTGGCCACTGGCAGTGAATCGCTCGCAGCCGTCTATAATAATGGATTTCAACTTTATCTAAAGGCAGATGGCAGCATCGTGCTCAAGCTGGGTAGCGACGAAAAGCACGTATTCACTCATACACAAGGTGTTAAAGATTTTAGTGTAAAGATAGCACACTCTGCAGACGGCGCACTCAATGTCACCGTGTTGACCGCTGTCAAAAGCGAAACCTATACCGAACAGCATGTATCGCTTGCCGATGTGTCACAGTTTTGTACCGCCTTGCCCGTTGGTGTATCGCTCCAATCTTTTTGGGCTGTAGTACCCTATTTGGCAGTAAATCCCTTCAAGGGCAGTGCTAATCTTAGTACACTTAGCATAGATGTAAACAACAAAGCATATAAGGCAACAGGCAATGTGCTTTACACAGCTGATGGTTCAGTGCTTTTGGCTTATCCTGAGGCAAATGTAAATCACGCCTTTCAACTTCCTGCAGCGGTGCGTGTGATTGCCCCACAAGCATTCATAGCCAGCAAAGAGTTAGACTATATTGTGCCTGCAGCCGAGGTTACACCGATTGTATTTTCGCAAGCTTTTGGCATCAAGAACTTGCGTGTGTTAGCAGATGCTGAAAATGTGGGACACATTCAGTCACAATGGCAAATGCCCATAGTGGTTAACGTGTTAAGTGGTGCAGACTTTGCAAATGGTGCAAATAATCTTGCAACAACCGATGCGGTATGTTTTACTTCTGTTAATCAGCAATGTGGCACCGCTTCAGACCTAAGTACCGAAGTTCCTGTATGGTTGATGGTAAAGGTCGATGCTTCGACATTTTTCCCCGTTTACTTTGCTCAAAAGCCCACACGTCTCACAGTAGATGGATTTTCGGTAAAAGAGACCCCACTCAGTGCGTTGAACTTTTACGTATTCAATGGCAAGTCATTTGTGCAAGCTACCGAGTTCGTACCAGGTGCTTGTTTTGTGGCTTTCCCTGAATTGTGGAATGGTCATAACGTGACTTTCCACTTTGCAGGCTCACAAGCCACCGCAGCATTCAGCGAAATTTTTACGGGAAATGGCACTACAAGTCAAGCTATTTGTGACAAACGCAGCTATCAGTATAATGCGCAAACCAATACCTTCACTTTGCAGCCCCAAAGTACTGTAGCTACCGTTAATCCTTTTGGCACTTTGCTTTTAGCTGCCGACGATGCGCCACAGACCATAGCAGGTCCTTCGGTTGCAGTGGGAGTGCATAGTTTACAAGTAAACAAAGATGCAGAGGTTTGCATCTTCGATGTGCAAGGTCATAAACAATCAAGTTCATCGCTCAAGCATGCACAACCTGGCACATATATTGTGAACGGAAAGAAGGTGGTAGTGAAGTAAAAGTAAGGGTGAAGAGATTCGTTGAATAGCTTCATTTTAGAATTTTGTATTTTAGTGCGGAAGCATACTTTCGAGTAGAATGTATGTTTTCGCACTAATTGGTTTTTGTTGCAAGTGCAAAGATATGACATTCGCAAACCGTGTTGTTCGTCTTTGTCAGACATAGGCAGATTTTGTTAGACATAGACAGACTTCATACGAATTAAACTTCTTCTACTTGTTTTGGGTAATGTCATTCAGTCATTCCTTGCAACCAACTATTTTAGGAGTCTAACCCTCTTGAAAATCTTCGCATATATAGCAGAAGAACTTAAAACTTACCAAAATATATCGCAAGACTTGATATTTTGTGCTGATTTGCATTATCCTTACATGAAAAATATTTAACTTTGCCACGCTTTATGTTGTGGGCATATCCCAACATGAAAGAGCATGTCGGCATACACAAACAAACCGATGAAGTAAAAAACTTGAGTAATATTACAGACACAATAACGAAATATGAAATTTACCGAACGCAACGGACTTAACCTCTTTGAGGTGAACGAAGATGTACTCAGTAAGTGGGACAAGCAAGATTTGTTCCATAAGAGTATGAGCGAACGCGAAGGATGCCCTTCTTTCGTGTTCTTTGAAGGACCTCCATCTGCCAACGGACATCCTGGTATTCACCACGTAATGGCACGTACCATTAAGGACGTGTTCTGTCGTTATAAAACCATGCAAGGCTTCCAAGTAAAGCGTAAAGCAGGTTGGGATACACACGGACTGCCTGTGGAGTTGGGCGTAGAAAAAGAACTTGGCATTACCAAGGAAGATATCGGTAAGTCTATTTCGATTGAAGACTATAACGCTCGTTGCCGCCAAAATGTAATGAAGTTTACGCAAGAGTGGACCGATTTGAGTCACTTGATGGGTTATTGGGTAGATATGGAACACCCCTACATCACTTACGAAAACTCATACATCGAAACGCTTTGGTGGTTGCTCGGACAACTTTATAAAAAAGGTCTCCTTTATAAGGGCTATACCATTCAGCCTTACTCACCCGCAGCCGGTACAGGACTTAGCTCGCATGAGTTGAACCAACCTGGTTGCTATCGTGATGTGAAGGATACGACTGCTACGGCACAGTTTGCCATCCTCGATCCAAAGCCCGAAATGACAAAGTGGGGTAAGCCTTACTTCTTGGCTTGGACTACAACACCTTGGACTTTGCCCTCGAATACGGCACTTTGTGTAGGACCGAACATTGACTATGTAGCTGTTGAAACTTTCAATCCTTACAATGCTGAACCGATGACTGCTGTTGTAGCAAAGTCACGTTTGGCAGCTTATTTCAAGGCAGAAGGCGAAAATGCTGATTTTGATGCTTACAAGCATGGTGATAAAGTAATTCCTTATCGTATTGTAGGCGAATGGAAGGGTTCTGAACTCGTAGGTATGCACTACAAGCAACTTATGCCTTGGGTAAAACCTACAGAGAAAGTAGAGGAAACTTCACCTGCTTGGGTAAAAGAGTATGCTGAGGCTCATGCCGATAAGTGCTTTACTTCGGGCATTGATACCTTTGTTGAACTTGCTGAACAAGCTTTCCGCGTAATTCCTGGTGACTATGTAACCACAGAAGATGGTACTGGTATCGTACACATTGCTCCTACCTTTGGTGCAGACGATGCTAAAGTTGCCAAGGCTGCCGGTATCCCCTCGTTGTTCTTGATTAACAAGGCTGGCGAAACTCGTCCGATGGTAGATCTTACTGGTAAGTACTATCTGGTAGACGAACTTTGCGAAAACTTTGTTACAAAGTGCGTAGACGTAGAAGCCTATAGTCATCATGCAGGCGACTATGTAAAGAATGCTTATGCGCCCGAATTTAATAAGGATGGCAAGTATGATGAAAAGGCTGCAGCTAAGGCTGAAGACTTGAATATTGTGCTTTGCATGGAAATGAAGCAGGCTGGTGAGGCTTTCAAAATCGAAAAGCATGTACACAACTATCCGCACTGCTGGCGTACAGATAAGCCCATTCTTTATTATCCTCTCGATAGCTGGTTTATTCGTAGCTCAGCTTTGAAGGAGCGTATGATGGAACTCAATAATGGCATCTTGTGGAAACCTGCAAGCACAGGTTCGGGTCGCTTTGGTAAGTGGCTCGAAAACTTGAATGACTGGAACTTAAGCCGTTCGCGTTATTGGGGTACTCCTTTGCCTATTTGGCGCAATGCTGAAACACGCGAGGAACTTTGCATTAGCTCACTCGAACAGCTCTATGCTGAAATTGAAAAGAGTGTGGCAGCTGGTTTCATGACTTCAAATCCGTTGAAGGATAAGGGCTTTGTTCCTGGCGACTACTCAACCGAAAATTATCATCGTATTGACCTTCACCGTCCTTACGTTGACCATATTACATTGGTTTCACCTTCGGGTAAGCCGATGAAGCGTGAGACTGACCTAATTGACGTTTGGTTCGATTCAGGTTCTATGCCTTATGCGCAAATTCACTATCCTTTCGAGAATAAAGAGATTCTTGACAACCGCACGGTTTATCCTGCTGACTTTATTGCAGAAGGTGTGGACCAAACACGTGGTTGGTTCTTTACATTGCATGCCATTGCTACAATGGTGTTCGACAGTGTAGCCTTCAAGGCTGTTATTAGTAATGGTCTTGTGCTCGATAAGAATGGTAACAAGATGTCGAAACGCTTGGGTAATGCGGTAGAGCCCTTTGGTGCTATTAAAAAGTATGGTTCAGACCCCTTGCGTTGGTACATGATTACGAACTCTTCGCCTTGGGATAACCTCAAGTTCGATGAAGAGGGTGTGCAGGAAGTAGCTCGTACTTTCTTTGGTAAACTCTATCAAACTTATTCGTTCTTTGCCATGTATGCTAATGTGGATAACTTCGATCCCGAAGCTGCCCAAGTACCCATGGAAGAGCGTCCTGAAATTGACCGTTGGATTCTCTCTGAACTCAACTCTCTTATTAAGAACGTGGCAACAGACTACGAGGATTACGAACCTACAAAAGCAGGTCGTTTGATTCAGCAGTTTGTTATCGACAACTTATCGAACTGGCACGTTCGTTTGAGTCGTAAGCGTTTCTGGGGTGGAGGTATGAATACCGACAAACTGAGTGCTTACCAAACACTCTATACTTGCTTGGTAACAGTGGCTAAGTTGATGGCTCCTATTGCTCCGTTCTATGCAGATCGTTTGTATAGCGACTTGACACAGGGTGTGCAAGGTGCTAACGAAAGTGTGCATTTGGCTACTTTCCCCAAGGCTGATGATGCTTGCATTGACAAGGCTTTGGAGCGTCGCATGGAGTTGGCACAAGTTGTGTCGTCTATGACGCTTTCACTCCGTAAAAAGGAACATGTAATTGTACGCCAACCCTTGCAGTGCATCTCAATTCCCGTTACTGATAGTCAGTTGCGCGAGGACTTAGAGCAGGTTAAACAACTTATCCTCGACGAGGTTAACGTGAAGGAATTACGCTATGCTGATGCCAACATGTTGGAAAAGAAGGTGAAGTGTAACTTCCGTGTAATGGGTAAGAAGTTTGGTAAACTCATGAAGGCTGTTAATGCTGCTGTTACAGCACTCAGTCAGGATGATATTAACCGCTTGGATGCCGAAGGTAAGATTGCCTTGACGGTAGAAGGACAAAACATTGAAGTGGAACGTGCTGATGTTGAAATCATTAGCGAGGATATGCCAGGTTGGACTGTTGCTAACGAAGGTGCCTTGACCGTTGCACTCGATTTGGAAATTACTCCTGAGCTTAAGAATGAAGGTTTGGCACGCGAAATTGTAAAGCGTATTCAAACATTCCGTAAGGAGAGTGGTTTCGAAATTACCGATCGCATCCATGTGACGATTGAGAAGAACGAAATAATTGACAATGCAGTTGTTGCTTTCAATGATTACATCGCCTCGCAGGTTTTGGCAGATAGCATCAGTACCAGTGCTGAAGTAGCTAATGCGAACACAACCTTCGACTTTGAAGAGTTTAAGGTGGAGGTATCAATTGTTAAAGCCTAATATTTAGTTTGGAGTTTTGAGGTTATGAGGCTTTATAGCCCAATAACCTCAAGATTTCAAACTAATCTTATTATCAGATTAAACTAATCTTATTATCACAAAAAACTAAATTTAAACGCCATGTCAGAAAAAAAACGCTACTCTGATGAGGAACTGCAGGAATTCAAAGAACTCATCTTAAAGAAACTCGAATTGGCAAAGAACGACTATCAGCAAATGATGGATACGCTTAGTAATAAGGGTGGTAATGATGTTGATGACACGATGCCTACTTATAAGGTGCTTGAAGAAGGTTCGCTCAATCAAACCAAGGAAGAGCTTACCACAATGGCAGCCCGTCAACAAAAGTTTATCCAATCTTTGCAAGCAGCTCTTGTACGTATCGAAAATAAAACTTATGGCATTTGTCGAGTAACAGGCAAACTTATTCCTAAGGAACGCCTTCGCGCTGTGCCTCATGCCACACTTAGCATCGAAGCAAAACAAGCCAGATAAAGCGCGTATTGTGCACAGTGTAGACATGTATATTAACTAAAACAAATGCAATCGCATACAGACTCTTCAGCCCATGCATCTATAAAAAAGCGCAGCTTGATTGCTGTTGCTGTTGTTTTGGGTGTTATTATAATAGATCAACTCATAAAGTTCGACATTAAAACCACATTCCTTTTGCACGAGGATTTTTGTGTAGCAGGTGATTGGTTTCACATACTCTTTACTGAAAATAGGGGTATGGCTTTCGGCATGCAATTTGTCGGTACTATGTTCTTGGCATTGTTTCGCATCGTAGCCATTGGCTTTTTCTGCTTGGTACTTGCGCGACTCATTAAGCGCAAGGCACCTTATGGCGTGATTGTTTGCGTAGCCATGATTATTGCAGGGGCTTTAGGTAACATTATCGATAACATGTTTTACGGACTTATCTTTACCGAGAGTACTCCTTTTTCGTTGGCACAGTTAGTACCAATGGGACAAGGCTATGGTAGTTTTATGTCGGGTAAGGTTGTAGACATGTTCTATTTCCCACTCTTTACTTGGCCTGATTGGATGCCTTTAGTAGGTGGCAACACATTCTTTGGTGCTATTTTTAACTTTGCTGATGCAGCAATTAGTTGTGGTGCCGTAGCTTTGTTGTTGTTTTATTACAAGTATATCTCGCAGTCTAAAATTTTTGATTTTTCAAATAGCAAATAAATGTCTATTCTTATGCAGCTACACCGTAGTATGTCGGTGTTATGTCTTGTCTCTTTACTGTTCCTTCCGCTCATGCAGGCGTGTCATTCTGATTTTCCCGATGATGTGTTGAAACCAAGCAAGATGGAAGATGTGCTTTATGATTATCATATAGCACAAGCATTAGCGCAGCAGTCGGCAAGCGACAGTATAGACTATAATATACGTCTTTATCAAAAGGCTGTATTTGAGAAATATGGCATTAACGAGGCTGTGTTCGATCATTCTATGCAATGGTACGAACGACATAGCACACAGTTGAAAAAAATATACGAGCATATTGCCGAGCGTTTAGGTGGAAATGCTAATGGAGGTGCTGTTAACTTTGCAGGGCTTAATTCTGTTAGTGGAGACACTTTAAGCATTTGGAGCGGTCCGAGCAGTGCATTGCTTTGCTCGCAAAACGTAAATCGTTTTTGTTTTACCTTGCGTGCAGATACTGCATTGCAAAAAGGGGATATGTTATATTGGAAATTTAGTAGTCATTGGTTTTATCGCGAAGGTGAACATCGTGCTGTGGCTTCAATAGCCATACATTATGAGGGCGATTCTATTTCAACTATGCAGCAGTTTGTCTATTCGGATGGCGAACAATACATCTCTACCCAAATAGGTAACCGAAAGGTGTTAAGCATTGATTGCTTTATTTATCAATGTGCACCATGGGCTGACCGTGTGCGTATACTTTCTATTCAAAATATGCAGATGTTCCGTGTACGCCAACATGAGGTTACAGAGGTTAAGGAGGACGCGTTGTCTGATAGCATAAAAAGGGAAGAGAAAGCTTCGCTCAATGCGCATCAGCGACTACGAGATAGTTTGTTGAAGCTCGACACGTTGAATGAACGTAAACCACATTTTATTTAATGTGTGAGAAGTTTATTATAAAGAAAAAAATTACGAGTTTGGTAGCAGAAATAGTTTTGCCAAACTCGTAATTCTTTATAAGTAGGTAATGAAGACGTCTAAACTTTTCTGACGAAGATTAGATTTAAACTTTTATCTCTTTTCTAAATTCAATCTTTACCTTTCCTTTTGACCGCTTTTAATAATTTTGAAAAACTACTTATCTGTTTAGTTTATGTGTAGAAAAATAGCTTTTCCTCGTGTTATAATGCAAGATGGTCGTGTTTTGCGTCGTGAGGTTATTGTGTTCGATTTACAGGGTTTTCCTATTGACCATTATCCTTTAACCCAAGAAGAGGCTTTTGTGGAGTGGTATAATCGTAGTTATAACTATGGGGATAAGGTTTAAGGGGAAATGTTGTACACAAAAAGTCTATTGATTAACTCGACCAAGTTAATTGATTAACTTTGCCTTTTCT
>UQPD01000052.1 GCA_900542795.1 uncultured Prevotella sp.
CTACGCGTCTCGTGGGCTCGGAGATGTGTATAAGAGACAGATTATAATGTGCGCAAATTTAATGATTTAATTTCTTTCGTTGCAAATTTTCTGCATTTTCTTTGTGAGTTTGGGGTAGAGAAAGGCTTGTACCATGCCACGACAACCCAAATAAGACAAGAATGCGACCCAAAGCACATGATTGGTGAGGGGGAATAGACCTATTATTACAAAAAACAAAACAGAGGCAGCTAACATGCTGATGAGCATGTAACGCGTGGCGGTAGAACCTATAAAGAGTCCGTCGTAAAGAAAAGCACAAAAGCTCACCAACGGAATGCAGCAGGCGTAAGGCAAATAAGCTGTGGCTTGTGCTACGACAGCCGAACTATCGGTGAGTAAGGAGAGTATAACATCGCCCCAAACAATGTAGACCAACGTAAAGGCTGTTACCAAAACCACGCCCCATTTAAACAAACTGCGAGTTAAAGCGTAAAAGCCTTCGCGATTTTGGGCTCCATAATATTGTCCGCCAATGGCTTCGCCTGCATACGAAAAACCATCAAACAAATAAGAGAAAAGGGTAAAGAATTGCATCAACAAGGTGTTGGCTGCCAAGGTTAACTCGCCTTGCGTGGAACCTGCCGTTGTGAAATAGCTGCTCACAGCTATCAAGCAGAAGGTGCGAAAAAAAATGTCGCGATTGACACTAAAAAACTTACGGAAGGCTGCACTGTGGGTTACTTTGCGCCACTGCACACGAGGTAAATGGGAACGATATTTACAAAGGAACACGCCAACGGCTGTTAAAAAGCCAGCATATTGCGCAACCAAAGTTCCCACTGCAATGCCTTCGACTTTCCAACCAAAGCCTAATACTAACAAGGCACTAACGATGATGTTGACCCCATTTTGCATAATGGCAATAGCCATAGGCACACGCGCATTCTGCATGCCTAAGAACCAACCTGTGAAACCATATAGTCCAAGTACTGCGGGTGCGCCCCATATAAGTATATAAAAATAGGTATGTGCCCACAAAGCTACTTGAGGTGTGGCTGTAATAAAACGGAAAGCTATGTTGATGATGGGACCTTGCAAAACAATGAGCAGCACCGAGACACATGTTGCTACACAAAGCGAGCGCAACAACACGAGCATAGACTCTTTGGCATTTCCTGCTCCATAGGCTTGCGCTGTGAGTCCACCCGTACCCATTCTTAAAAAACCAAACAGCCAATATGCCATATTGAAGAGCATCCCCCCAACAGCAATGGCACCAATATAAGCAGCATTGCCTAAATGTCCTGCAATGGTGGTATCGACCAATGCCAACAGGGGTACTGTTATGTTAGAGATGATGCTTGGGATTGCTATGTGTAGTATCTTTTTATTCATGAGTCTTTTGAGAAATTCAACTTTACGCCCAAACTTACACGATTACCGCTTTTACTTCTTTAAAAGCATAGGTACGTTCACTTCCGTCTGTTTTTCGCAAAGTAAGCATACCTAAGGGCGATATATCCACGATGCTTGCTTGAAAGGGACCATCATCATCTTCGTAAGAATGAATACCTGTGCGACGATAAAGGTGCTCCATATATTCGGCGTGCAACACCTGGAAGTTACCTTGCAACAATAGTTGATAACGTTGGTTGAAAGCCTCAACTATGTTTTGAAGCAATAGAGCACGGTCTACACTGCGTCCAATAATTTGTTGCAAGGCTATGGGATTAGGAGCATCACTATGAAACATAGGTTGATTAACATTCACCCCTACCCCCGTGAGCGTGTTTGAAATGTATGCACCACAAATGCTGTGTTCGAGCAACATGCCGCATATTTTATGATTATGCCAATACACATCGTTGGGCCATTTCACCGTAAACCCTTCGGCAAAAGCACTGAGAACTTCGCGCACTGCCAATGCTAAAGCCTCGGAGAGGGCAAATTGTTGGGAAGCTTTTATGTGTTTGGGGGTGAAAGTAAAACCAAATAGCAAGTTGTAGCCTGCATCAGCCTCCCACGATGTACCACGTTGTCCACGTCCTGCCGCTTGGAAATCGGTTACCATCAACACAAACTCGTTTGCATTTGGCGCATACTCAGCACGCTTTAGTTGCAACATAGTAGAATCTGTTTGAGGCAAATACACAAAATGCCATTGCTCAGGCAAATGCAAGGCACTGTAGGGTGTGTTAGAATGATGAAATGGCTGCATATTCGACTTGTAGTTTTTTGGGCATTTTTTTGAGCACTTCTGCCAACGAATGGTCTATCAGTTGAAACACCAAGTCATCGGGCACATCGGCATCGAAATGCACCTCGTTCCAATATTTTTTGTTCCAATGCCATGCCCCTACCACTGCTTGGTAGCGGTCACGTAGTTGAATGGCGTAATCAGGGTCACACTTCAACACTACCAAATCTGGACGTTCCAAATCGAGGTAGGCAAATATTTTGTTGTAAACGCGAAACAAAATGCCTTCAGGACCAAAGGCTGAGTCCTCGGTTGCCAAAGGCTTTTGCAAACAATAAGCGCGTATGGTTTCTATGTCCATTTTTATAAAGATTTTTACACCTCAAAAGAGCCATGACGCTGTGTTTGTTGCCACACCTCATCCTCGGTGTAAGCATGACGTATGTGGCTTATTTTAAAGGGCGGTTCTGTACCAATTACGGTAATGATGTCGTAACTGTATGCCTTGTTATGCAGATTATGGTATGCCATATAGGCTCTTGCTGCAGCAATAACATTACGCTTCTTTTGCAAAGTTACCGCCTCTGCAGCAGGAGCAAAGTGTTCATTGCTTCGCGTTTTTACCTCTACAAATACCACTTCGCCATGCCACTCTGCCACAATGTCTAATTCGAGTTTTTCTTTTCGCCAATTACGGTCGAGCAACGTATAGCCCTTTAGTGCCAAATAATAAAGGGCTTCGTCTTCGCCAATGCGTCCAAGTTCGTTATGTTCAGACATTAAGTAATGTATTCTACTTTATTTTAGGGTGGTACTAATAATATCAATGCAGAAAAAGAACAGCTTCACAAACTAATTTTGAACACCTACTCAGCGTTTCTTTTTAAAGAATTCTTTCATCAGTTGTGCACATTCTTCCTCGAGCACACCATGGGTTACCTGTGTCTTGGGATGGAAAGCCTTAGGAGCATACACAGAATAACCACGTTTGGGGTCGGAAGCACCATAAACTACACGCCCCATCTGCGACCAACCAATAGCTCCTGCACACATAACGCAAGGTTCAACGGTTACATAGAGCGTACACACATCTAAGTATTTACCATTCAATGCATCGGCTGCAGCTGTAATGGCTTGCATCTCAGCATGTGCCGTCACATCGTTAAGCGTTTCAGTAAGATTGTAGGCACGAGCTATGATGCGATCGCGACACACAACCACAGCTCCCACTGGAACCTCATCTTTATCAAAAGCCATGCGTGCCTGTTCTAAGGCTTTACGCATGTATTCTTCGTCTGTCATATTTTTTTTGAAAAAAGGAATTGAAGGGTGGTTCTGTTTTTTGAACCACCCTTTATTTTGAACAGCTACTTAAAACTTCTTTATCAATTTCAGTGCCACACGTCCGCGTTCTTCATCAATATCCATTACGCGCACCAACACTTGTTGTTGAATGTTTACCTCCTTAGCTGGGTCTTTTACAAAATGATCTGCCATTTGCGACACATGTACCAAACCTTTCACCTTGATACCCATATCCACAAAACAACCAAAGTTGGTAATATTGGTTACTACGCCAGGCACTTCCATTCCCTCGCGCAAGTCTTCAATAGAGTGCAAATTCTCAGCAAAACTAAATACCTTTGCAGTGCCTCGAGGGTCGCGTCCGGGTTTTGCCAATTCTTGCATAATATCGGTCAACGTAGGCAATCCCACCTCTGCCGAACAATATTTGTTCAAGTCTATTTTAGCACGTATATCAGCTGAGGCTATAAGTGTGAGAACATCACAACCCGCATCTTTTGCCATACGTTCAACCAAAGCATAACGCTCGGGATGTACGGCTGTATTGTCTAACGGATTTTCTGCATTGGGAATGCGCAAGAAACCTGCACATTGCTCAAAAGCTTTGGCTCCTAAACGTGGCACCTTTAACAAGGCTTTACGCGAAGCAAACGGACCATTCTCTGCACGATAATCCACAATGTTTTGCGCCAAGGCAGGACCTAAGCCCGATACGTATGTGAGCAAATGTTTGGAAGCCGTATTAAGATTCACACCTACCGTGTTAACACAACTCTCTACGGTTAAGTCGAGCGATTTTTTCAATTCTGTTTGGTCTACATCGTGCTGATACTGTCCCACGCCAATAGCTTTCGGGTCTATCTTTACCAACTCTGCCAAAGGGTCTGCCAAACGACGACCAATACTCACTGCACCACGCACCGTTACATCATAGTTGGGAAATTCCTCGCGTGCCAATTTTGAAGCAGAATAAACCGAAGCACCATCCTCACTTACCAAGAATACATCAACATCTTTTAAGTGCAGGCTTTTAACCAATTCCTCGGTTTCGCGTCCTGCCGTACCATTACCAATTGCTATGGCTTCTATTTTATATTGTTCTACTAACGAGGCTACTTTAAAACCTGCTCGGGCATACTGATTTTGCGGTTGATGTGGAAAGATGGTTTCGTTGTGCAACAAATTACCTTGCGCATCTAAACACACCACCTTGCAACCTGTGCGAAAACCTGGGTCGATACCCATAATGCGCTTTTGTCCCAATGGGGGTGTTAGCAACAATTGTTTCAAATTGTTGGCAAATACTTGAATGGCTTCTTCATCAGCACGTGTTTTGCTTGAACCTGCAAATTCTGTTTCTATGCTGGGTTTGAGCAAGCGTTTATAAGCATCGGTTGCTGCCATCATCACGTGTTGAGATGCGGGTGAGCCTGCCTTTACAAAGGGACGTTCTACACGACTGATGCAATCGTCCTCGTCCGAAGGCGTTATGCTAACTCGCAAAAAACCCTCTGCCTCGCCACGACGCATAGCTAACAAACGGTGTGATGTGCAACGCTTTAAAGGTTCGCTCCAATCAAAATAATCACGGAATTTTCCAGCCTCAGCTTCTTTACTCTTTACTACCTTTGAGCGTATCATAGCTGTATATTCAAACGAACGACGTACCACTTGACGCGTACGCTCGTCTTCGTTAAATCGTTCTGCCAAAATATCGCGAGCACCTTGCAAGGCTTCTTCCACGTCCTTTACCTCACCCTTTACATATTGTCGCGCCACTTCTTCAGGATTTTTGTAGGGCTGCAAGAGCAAGGTGTTTGCCAAAGGTTCAAGTCCTTTTTTACGAGCCACTTCTGCTTTGGTTTTGCGTTTGGGTTTAAAGGGCAAATAAATATCCTCGAGCAAGGTTGCGTCCCAACAGTCTTCTATGCGTTTCTTGAGTTCTTCTGTGAGTTTGCCTTGTTCTTCGATGGTTTGCAAAATGTATTCGCGGCGGTGTACCAGTTCATTGAGTTTATCGTTTTGCTCTTTCACCTGTGCCACCTGCACTTCATTAAGTCCTCCTGTAGCTTCTTTACGATACCTACTAATAAAAGGTATGGTTGCACCTTGTTCTAAAAGATTGATGGTGCTTTCTACCTGCTTTTCACGCAGACCTAATTGGCGAGCTATTATTTCGGTTATATTCATTTTGCTGTATTATTAGGATGTTAAAGACATTTGGGATGTATGCGAACAAAACTTTACACCCCCCATTGCAAAGATAGTGCTTTAATTTTAAAACGAAAAAGAAAAAATCCGTTTTCCTTTGGACTACACTCGCCTTGCACTACTTTGCTTCGCCAAGTTAGGCGGCGGCTCGGCATTCCAAAGAAAAAACGCGTTTTTTCTTTGGACTACACTCGCCTTGCACTAACTTTGCACCTTGAAACCAAAAGACCATCTTAATATTATGTTTTCAATCATCATGATTATAGTCTGTGGCATTGTGGCGGGCTTTGGATTAAGGCGCTGGCGCAAGCTACAGTATATTAACCACACTATTAGCTTTACCATTTGGTGCATGCTCTTTGTTTTAGGTATATCAGTAGGACAAAACCGTAGCATTATTAATAACCTTTGGAGCTATGGAGCACAAGCTTTGTTGATTAGCGTGGCAAGCATGTTGGGCAGTGCCATCGGGGCATGGTTACTCTATAAATTTGTACTGAACAGGAAGGAGGGACAATCATGAAACAAAGCCTCTTTGTGGTATTTATGTTTGCTGCTGGATGCGTAGTTGGCGATGTCTTTAACTTGCACTGGGAGTTTCATCGTATGTCAATGATTATTCTCTATGCCTTGATGTTTCAAGTAGGTATTAGTGTGGGATGTAGCGACAATCTTAATGCTATTTTGCGAAATTTCCGTCCCAAAATGTTATTACTTCCTCTCACAACCATTGCAGGCACCTTACTTTTCTCAGCATTGGTCGGCTTATTCTTGACACATTGGGGGGTACTCAACTGTATGGCTGTGGGTAGCGGAATGGGGTACTACTCTTTGTCGTCCATCTTGGTTACACAACTTAAAATACCTACTCTCGGACAACAACTGGCTGCTGAATTGGGCACAATTGCCTTACTCTCTAACATCTGTCGCGAACTGATAGCTATGATTTGTGTACCACTTATTCGCAAAATATTTGGTCTATACGCTCCCATTAGTGCTGCTGGTGTTACATCAGTTGATGTTTGCTTGCCAGCTATTAGTCGTGCATGTGGCAAAGAGATTATCCCGATTTCTCTTTTCCATGGTATGATTGTAGACTTAACTGTACCTCTGATGGTACCTTTTCTTTGCGAACTTTAAAAACAAATGCTTGGGTGGCGACTCTTGTAAGTTGCCTCCCAAGCATTTGTTTTAATTCAAAAAAATGCCCTCAAGCCAAAAGATTTCTGTTAAAGTTATTCCCCGTATATTGCCAAAAATGAAAAAAAGGGGAAACTAATGGCAAGAGTCCTATTTTTTATATTACCTTTGCATAAGATAGGCTGCACCTCAGCAGTATATTCAAGCTAGCTTGATACACTGCCTTCGGTTTGCACTATCTTTGCATAAGATAGGCTGCACCTCAGCAGTATATTTAAGCAAGCTTGATACACTGCATTCGGTTTGCACTATCTTTACATAAGATAGGCTGCACCTCAGCAGTATATTCAAGCAAGCTTGATACACTGCCTTCGGTTTGCACTATCTTTGCATAAGATAGGCTATGGTTCAATAAGCACCAGCCTTTCTACAAACTCTATACACCCCGCAACGAAACAAACAGAGCGTATGACCGTCTCCGAATTTTTCAAAAAAATATTCAGCCGACAATTATTTGGCAACTGCTTGGGCATGGTTATTATAACCATTGTCCTGACTGTGGGCGCATTTTTGTTCATAAACGTATACACACACCACGGCAAAGAAGTGGAAGTACCCAATGTCTGTGGCATGGATCAAACAGTGGCTAAAAGAAAACTCGAAACCATGGGACTGAAAATGGAAGTGTCTGACACTGGATATGTGTACAACGCTGCTGCCTTTTCAGTACTCGAACAGAGCATTAAACCAGGCGATAAAGTGAAACCTGGACGTGTAATTTTTATTACAATCAATGCCAATGGTCCCCGACAAATCACACTGCCTGATGTTGCTGACAACTGCTCACGTCGCGAAGCTGAGGATAAACTGCGCATCTTAGGCTTTAAATTGGCTCCCACAGAATATGTTGTGGGTGACCCTGATTGGGTATACGGCATCAAAGTAAACGGGAAAAGCGTACCTGCAGGAACCAAAGTTTCTGTGAACACACCTATCACCTTAGTTGTGGGCTCGGGTGGAAACATTGATGAATATAACGGTAACGACAGCATTGACTACTTGCTTAACGCTCCTACCGAAACCGACGAAGAGTTTATTGAAAGCGGTGGAGGCACAGAAGCTGAACATAGCAACGAACCGCACGACGAAGAACATGCCGAAGAGTAGTTTTCACATTCCCCTTCTTTCATTTTTAAAAAAAAAGGGCTTTTCAAAAATGCTGACTTTAAAACAATAGAATTCTCTTGGAAGATAAATTTAACGACATAGACTTAGATAATCTTGAACTTAACGCAGTTCTTGACGATGACGATGCTGGAGAGGAAGCTGCTGAACTGTATGAACACTACCGTGTAGTAGCTGACAAAGGACAGCAATTGCTGCGTGTTGATAAATTCTTGTTAGACCATCTCAAAGACACCTCACGCAATCGCATTCAAGCTGCAGCAAAAGCAGGGTTTATACATGTTAATGAGCGTCCTGTTAAAAGCAATTACCGCGTTAAACCTTTTGATGTGGTTACACTCTTGCTCGACCGTCCGCGCTATGAAAACAAAATTGAGGCGGAGGATATTCCACTCGACATTGTGTACGAAGACAGCGAACTGCTTGTGGTGAACAAACCTGCGGGTTTGGTAGTTCACCCTGGCTGCGGAAACTATACAGGCACTTTGGTAAACGCCATTGCATGGCACTTAAAGGATGACCCGAAATATGACCCTAACGATCCTGCTGTAGGACTTGTTCACCGCATTGACAAAGATACTTCTGGACTATTGGTAGTGGCTAAAACTCCTGATGCTAAAACCAAATTGGGACTGCAATTCTTTAACAAGACAACACGTCGTCGCTACAATGCCTTGGTATGGGGTAACTTGCAAGAGGACGAAGGACGCATTGAAGGAAACATTGCACGCAATCCACGAGATCGTATGCAAATGGCTGTATTCGATCCTGCATCAGGCATTGGCAAACATGCCGTTACACACTATCGCGTATTGAAACGCTATGGCTATGTGACATTGGTGGAATGTATTCTCGAAACGGGACGTACACACCAAATTCGTGTACACATGAAACACATTGGACATCCACTCTTTAACGACGAGCGTTATGGAGGAGACCAAATATTACGTGGCACTCAAAGTAGCTCATACAATAGTTTTATTCGTAACTGCTTTGCTCTCTGTCCGCGCCAAGTGTTGCACGCACGCACCTTGGGCTTTAAACATCCCAAAACGGAGGAAGAAATGGACTTTACCACTGAACTGCCTGAGGACATTACCTCATTACTGAAAAAGTGGGATACGTATTTAAGTGCAGCACAAAATCAAGCACATTGAAAAATTAGCATATTAGCAAATTATAACAATGAAACGTAAAATTGCTATTGTTGCCGGAGGTGACTCCTCTGAGCACGATGTCTCTCTGCGTTCGGCAGAGGGCATTCTGTCCTTTATGGACAAAGAAAAGTATGACTGCTACATTGTAGAAATCAGAACTGGTGGTAACTGGACCGTATTTTACGGACAGGAGAAGTGCATTGTCAACCGCGATGACTTCTCGTTTAACACCACTGATGGCAAACGCCATAACTTTGACTTTGCCTACATCACCATTCACGGCACACCTGGCGAAAATGGTATCATGCAGGGCTACTTCGACCTTATAGGTATGCCCTACTCTACAAGCGATGTTTTGGTTGAAGCACTTACTTTCAATAAGTTTGCGCTCAACAACTTTTTACGCGCTTTCCCCGACTTGCACATCTCTGACTCTATAATGGTGCGCAAAGGCGACAACATCACAACAGATGACGAGAAGCAAATTGCTGAGCGTTTGGGCATTCCATGTTTCGTAAAGCCTAATGCAGGTGGATCAAGCTTTGGTGTTACTAAAGTTAAGTATGCCGATGCCTTACGCGCTGCCATCGATAAAGCGATGGTGGAGAGTGATGAGGTTATGATTGAAAAAATGATGAGTGGCACCGAAATTACTTGTGGCTGCTTTAAGCGTGCCAATGGCGACATTGTTACTTTACCCATCACCGAAGTGGTTTGCCACGATGAATTCTTTGACTACGACGCTAAATACAATAACAAGAGCGACGAAATTACGCCTGCACGCATTGCTCCCGAAACAGCTCAACGTGTAAGCGAAATGACTAAACGCATCTACCACATCTTGGGTTGCTATGGTCTCATCCGCATCGACTATATTCTCTCAGGCGAAAAAGGACAAGAGCAAATCAATATGCTCGAAATCAATACTACACCGGGTATGACTGCTACCAGTTTCATTCCCCAACAGGTACGTGCCTCTGAGTTTGAAATTAAAGATGTGTTGAGCGAAATTATTGAAGGTAAATTCTAAAAAGACCTTATGATTTTTGAAGTTTAGAAGTTTTGAAGTATGCCGTGCTAACACATGAAACAACCTCTTAACTTCTAAACTTTTTAAGTTTAAGTAGGTGTTCAAAATTATTTATATTGAATTGTTTTTCAGCATTGATATAATCAACTAATATTGAATACCTACTAACCATCTCTACTTAAGAGAGTTCCAAATCCATTCACTTTAAAATTGCCCCACCATGAATATACACGATTTTGACGCTATACGTCCGTTGCTGCCCGAGGAGATTCCTGCAGCCATTAAGTCTTTGTTTGCTGAACCACAATTTTGCAGCATCTTGCAGTCATTCTACAAGGACATTCCACTCGAAATGCTCGAGGCTAAAGCACTGAGTTGTCCCTCGTTGCTCGATTTGCAAAAGACACTTATTTATCCGCTCGTAAAACAGCTAATGGCTAAGTGTGCCACAGGTCTCGACTTCGACACGAATGCCATTACACTTGCCGATCGTAAAAAAAGTTTTACTTTTGTGTCAAACCATCGCGACATCGTGCTCGACTCTGCTCTGCTCGACATTCTGCTCATAGACCACGGATTTGCCAACACCATTGAAATTGCCATTGGTGACAACCTGCTTATTTATCCTTGGATTAAGACATTGGTACGACTTAACAAATCGTTTATAGTGCTTCGTTCTGTGGGTATGCGCGAGATGCTGATGGCAAGCAAACGCATGAGCGAATACATGCACTTTGCCGTGAGAGAGTTGAACGAGGGCATTTGGATTGCACAACGCGAAGGACGAGCTAAAGACTCTAACGACCGTACCCAAGAGTCTATCTTGAAGATGATGGTCATGGGAGGCGAAGGCACTCCACTTGAACGACTCAAAGAACTTAACATCTGTCCATTAGCAATCTCTTACGAATACGACTCATGCGACTTCCTTAAAGCTAAAGAATTCCAACAAAAGCGCGACGATGCCTTATTTAAGAAGAGCCGTCAAGACGACTTGGTGAATATGCAAACAGGTATCTTTGGCAAGAAGGGTAAGGTGCAATACCGATTGGCAGCACCTATTAACACATGGATTGATGAATATGCCAATCTGCCCAAGAATGAATTCTTTAAAGCTGTGGCAACTCGCATGGACCAAGCCATTCACGCCAACTACGAGATTTTTGCCAATAACTATGTAGCACTCGACTTGCTCAATGGCAATACTGAACAAGCTGCACACTACACAGCTGAGGACAAAACACGCTTTGAAGCTTATCTCAATGAACGCATTGCACTGATTGACCTTCCAAACAAGGACGAAGCCTTCTTGCGCGAGCGCATTCTTACGATGTATGCAAACCCACTTATCAATCACTTGGCTGCTAAAGCGGCCTTGTAATGGATAACGTTCTCTTATCTTTAGAAAATTCAAAAAAACGAACTACGCTTTTACAACATGGGCTTAAAAAAATGGCTTTTCGCACTAACTGCATTGTTACTTACTGCCTCGTGCAGCAAAGACGAAGCAATTCAGCCTGCTTACCAATTTGCTTTGACTGAAGTGGTTACCGACCATCAGGGGAAAGCCCATACCTTGGTGTTAGACGATGGCACCGAGTTAGCACTTTCTGAACCTATTACTGGCATGAAGGCTGACTCTCTCTATCGACTACAAGCACTTTTTGTGCAATCAGAACAAGGAGCGCAACTCCATTCCTATGCACAAGTATTAGCTCCCGAAGCCAAGGTGTACGATGCCATATATCTGCCCAAGGATGCTGTGAGTGTTGTTACATGTTGGCAAGGGAAACACTATGTAAACTTGCGTTTAGCTATTAAAGGAACTGCCTCAGGCAAACACCTTTTTGGTTTTAATGATGAGGGCACGCACCTCCATACCAATGGTACACAAACAAGGTGCATAACTTTGCTCCATAACCAAAACCAAGATCCGCTTTACTACACGCGCGAGGTGTACATCTCATTACCCTTACGTCCGCTCATTCAATCTGTCCCCACCGACTCACTCCGCCTTCAAATAAACACCTTTCAAGGCATAAAGTCGTTTGTTTTTCCCTTAAAATAGAATCTATCTAACAGCTAAGACGTTTTAAGTAGACTCGCTAAATAGTTTGTAATACTCGCTTAGACTTCACATAGTTTGCAATACTTGCTAAGTAGTTTGCAATACTCGCTAAATAGTTTGTAATACTCGCTAAATAGTTTGTAATACTTAAAACTTAATACTTAATACTTAATCATGCTTTATTCCCCCGAAGAAATAAAACAACAGACGCGCGAACTTTGGCGCACTTGCTTTAATAACTCTGAAGAGTTTATGGACATTTACTTCGATGAGAAGTATACCGACGAAGCAAACCTCACCATACGCCACGACGGACGCGTTGTGGCAGCTACTCAATTGTTGCCCTATCGTTTCACCTTTTATGGCTCTGTGCAACACATTGGTTACCTTTCGGGTTTAGCCACTGCTCCCGAATATCGCAACCGTGGCTTCGCCTCTAATCTTATTCACGAAGCACACCGCCGCCTCTACAAGCAAGGTGCTACACTGAGTTTTCTTATTCCCCAAGACGATGATACGCGCCATTTCTTTGAGAAACCACAACATGGTGCTTTTTGGACATCGGTATATCGTCAAGAGCTCCCACTCGACATTACAAACGATGGAGACTTTAGCAAAATTGAGGTAACACGTCCTGATGAGTGGACGAACGAATTATATGTATTCTATCGCCGTCTTACAGCCGAACTGCCTTTTATGGTTCATCCCTCAGAGAATGACTTCTTTGCTGCACTCGAAGAGGCTGACTTAAAGGATGGTTACATTTTGGTGGCACATCGCAAACGTCGCATGGTGGGCTTCTGCTTGGCTGTGAAAGAACCTAACGGCAAAGTGTACATCCGCACTTTGGCTATCACCGAAACCTCAACCCGCGCTGCTTTTGTAGAATATCTCTGTCGCGAATGTGGTGTTGAACAAGTATATCGCCGTTTCTGCTTACCAGGTTCACTCAAAGGTTGTATGCCCTATGCTATGGCACGTGTGGTTAATGTTCCTCGCTTCCTCTCGGCTATTGCCACTCCCAACCCAGGTTTCCAACTTCACATTGGTGTAGATGGCGACTTAGACATTCCTGAAAACAATGGATGGTATATTGTAGAAAATGGGCGTGTGCGCCTCACTGACGTTAAACCCGAAAGCATTGTTACTCCTGGTGGTTTGGCTGCTATGTTTATGGCAGCACAACCAATGGTTATGGACTTAATGCTCGACGAATAAATCTAACTTTTTTGAATATGAAAAAAATGCTCCTACTGCTCGCTGCAGCATTGACTTTTGCCTCTGCCTCAGCACAAACGGCACTCGAACTTAAGCAGCAATCGCTTGCTAAATGGAACATTGGTGCTGCACAATATAGTGGCATTACAGCATTGGGTGGAAATCGTTACGCTTTGGTAAGCGACAAAGAACCTACTGATGGTTTCTTTATTTTTCGCATCGACCAAAGCGCCATTACAGGCGATGTAACCAATGTGTATATGGAAGGCTTTTATGGTAACCGCTCACCTAAGGTGGATGCACAAGGCATTAGCATACGCGACTGCGAAGGCATTGCCTATGTACCGCAAAGCAACACCCTATTTATTAGCGGTGAGGGTGACCAACGCATTCTTGAATATAACATGCAAGGACAGCCCACAGGACGTGAACTTAATGTACCTAAAATTTTCTCATCCAAGAACATTGTGTTTAACTATGGCTTTGAGGCATTGTGCTACGACACCATTCACCATACTTTTTGGACTACTACTGAAAGTACACTTCCTGCTGATGGTCCTGCAGCTTCACCTACCACGCCTGGTGCGCAAAATTTATTACGTCTGCAAGCCTTCAACGACCATCTGCAACCTTCTGCCCAATATGCTTACCGCATGGATGTGGGTAAGAAGGACGACTTTGGCAAAACCTACGTTTTTGGTGTACCTGAGTTAGCTCCCCTACCCGATGGACGCTTATTGGTTTTAGAACGCGAAGCGAATGTTACGGCAGGTGGCATGAGCAGTACCGTACGTTGCAAGCTTTTTGTTGTTGACCCACGCAATGCTTACGAAATTGATAGCTACACCCCCATGAAGGATGTAAACCCCAATCATTTCCTCGACAAAAAACTTTTAGTGGATTGGAACACGACCGTACAACCCTTCCGCTTAAACTTTGCCAATTACGAGGGCATGTGTTTAGGTCGAACTCTCCCCGATGGTCGCCAAACCTTGCTTCTTGTCAACGACTCGCAAGGCGGTTACCGCAAAGGGCCCTTCCAACTTAAAGATTATATTAAGGTTATTGTGTTGGGTAACTAATAGGTAATATCAACTGTCCCCAAAAAGTCTATTGATTAACTTGACCAAGTTAATCAATAGACTTTGCCTTTTCTATTGATTAACTCGTACGTGTTAATTGATAGACTCGAAAAGATAGAAATATCAGGAAGTCTTACGCGCCAGCCTCACCCCGTTAGGTAGGGTGTTCAAAATCCACAATTTTTTCTGCACGATTTATGATAGAATTATCAATGTTTCATGCGTCAGCCTCACCCCGTTAGGGGTGATATAAGGTAGCCAGGTATGAGA
>UQPD01000053.1 GCA_900542795.1 uncultured Prevotella sp.
CGCGTAAGATCGTCGGCAGCGTCAGATGTGTATAAGAGACAGTATAAATACATACCCTATGGTAGGGCATAAATCAATTTATCCGAATTTTTAGTCCCTCCCCACTTTAAGAGAAATAGCTTTTGTTCTTAAGTAGGTATTCAAAATCAAGAAAAAACAATTCAATTGAACACCTACTTAGCATGTTTTTTACATTGGGTAATCTCAAGAAAGAGATAGCCCCTAAACACCATTCTTTATGTAATCAACAAAAATGAAATTCTATGAAACATTTCACTTTTAAAAAAGCAACAGGGCGCATTCGTTTTCAAAGATGTGTAATGTTGTTATGTGCTTTAGGAATTGTCATGACAGTTCCTATCCATGCGCAAAAAAAGCCGAAAGATGTTCGTAAGTACTCAGTAAGTAGTTACGTTCCTTCAGGTTATGCGCAAGTAGGAAACACGATGTTGTATTATCAGCAGACAACTTCATCTATTGACATTCAAGGTTGTTTTAATGGATTGTATTATGGGTCTACTTTTAGCAACTATGGCTATAGCCTTGCGATGCAGGTTAACAACGAATCAGTAACCACTGTTGATTGTTTAAATGGTACGACTGTTAATAATGTAACTTGTAACACTTCCATAGAACAGCAAGGAGAGTTGGCAAAAATTTGCTACACGGTTACCAATGCTAATAATGAGGATGTGCTTGTGTCATTAGGAACTCATGCCGATGTGATGATTGGCAATAACGACAGAGCACCCATCTCAAAACGAATAGACACAATGGGTAACACTTATGGTGTAACGATGAAAGATGGAGATGGTGCGCAACTTTGTGTGTTGTTTGGCTTAGGTTTGGCTGGCGTTACAAGCATAAGCGATTTCTGGTTTGGTCATTATTCCCTTAATCGAGATTTGAGTCAGATGGTGGGGAACTATGCCTCAGGAAGTGACTACATGCAAGAAAACGGCTCGTATGACAGTGGTATGGGATGGTGTTGGAAAAACAGAACTATTCCAGCGAACACAACGGTGGTATTTTCTTATCTAATAGGTGTTGGCGAGGTAAACCTTGAGCCCAATTCAACATTTGAGGCTACGCCAGACGATGCTGAAGGATGGAACGATTTGAGCCGTTCGCATAAGCTAACTTTAGAGGGAACTTACGAAAGTCCAGCAGGATTGGATGGTGTGATTGAGTATGCCGTTGAAGATAGCGAGGAATGGCAACCATTAACCAAGATGATTCCCTCAGGCAGCACATTCAACGATACAATTGTAGTTAGATTCGACCCCACTCGTCAGAAGCATGTAATTCGTTTCAGAACAAAAGACAATGTTGGCAACACTGCTTTGTTACCATCCATAGAATATGTAGACGTGTCATTCTGTCAATACTCAGGTGTTGTAGATAAAACCTATACGGGCGATTCCATCTATCAAGACGTGGTGTGTACGGATGTTGCAGACTTAGCATTCACAACGGGTAGATATGCCAACAATTTAAATGCAGGCACAGCATCGTTTTGTGTTGAGGGCGTCTTTCCTTATGCAATAGGTAGGAAAAGAATGACATTTAAGATTGATCCAGCCCCTCTTACAGGAGATATTAGCTTAGCTATTGACAGTAGTTTGGTGTATAATGGTCAACAACATACTCCTGAATGCTTATTTACCAATGCTATTTATTCCTCATTAAAAGAGGGCGTAGATTATAAACTTTTTTACACAGACAATATAAACCCAGGTACTGCAACAGTTACCGTAAAGGGTATAGGTAATTATACATCAGAACTGACAAAAACCTTCTTTATAGACAAGGCTCCCCTAAGGGCTGATCTCTACACTATTACATTACCCAACGCAGATGTGTCGTATGATGGAGTTCCGCATAGAGCTATGGCAGTAACGAATAATGGGGTGGGAGAGGTAACTTTCACTTACACCTTGCATAACGACTCATCAGCACTTGCTGAGGCTCCGAAAGACGAGGGACATTATGATGTGTATGCAGAGATTGCCGATGGTACACTTTATTATGGTAAACCTACCGAGTTTGTAGGAACTTTCTCCATTTACAGAATGGATGAAGCCGAATGGCAGGCATTAGGCATCTTGTTTGCAGAACTTCAGCAAATGGGCGTTACCCTTCCTTGGAATATGACTGAGGGAGCTAAAAACGTAGGTAGTTTTAAAGAATTAAAGATTCGAGAGGGACATGTCGTAGGCATTTCAATAGCCCATAAAGGGTTGTCGGGACTATTCCCAGCATCTTTAGCAGCATTCCCCAAAATAGAGGAAATAGACCTATCGGGTAACAAACTAAAGGGCGACCTCTCAACAGCTGTGGCTGGAATAAAAATGCAAAATGCAGCGGTGTTCAGCCATTTGAAAAAACTGAATATCAGTAATAACCAATATAGCGGAAATGTGGGCTTATTGGCTAATTGCATTTCGAGTCTTTCTTCACTGAATGTGTCAAACAATAAGTTCGAGGATTTATATCCCGCACCTCCTGCAACACTTATTGATTTAGACGTTTCGCATCAAGAAATGGACAGAGTGGTAGAGCTGAATATGTCAAAGTTAAATCTTGAGGATATAGGCACCAAGGTGCCAACAATTTTGCTCTATGATAAAAACAGCCATAGTTATAGCACAACCATCAATTTGCTTTGTACAAAGGCAGACTTAGATGCGTTTAATAAATATGACACATCAGAGTGGGCTATGCAATTACAAATAGCAAACAATCAAATTTCCATTCCGTATGTTTCAGCTCAAAATGCGTATTATGGTGAGACTGGAGACACGTTGCAAGTTCTGAACATGACAAGCAACGAAAGCACCGATGGCAGTCGTTTCAAAATTAAGCTATTGTTCTCCCCAGGAGATGCCAATTTTGTGAATGGAGTTGATGCTACCGACCTACAAGCAACCATTTTGTATGCTTTTGGAGCTTACAGAAATTATCCATTTAATTTCACTGCAGCAAATACTTATAAGGATGCATGTATCAATGTGCAAGACGTGGTATGCACGGTTCATATTTTGCTCAACTCAAACAATGAAAGTCTTGCCAAGGCAAAACATCAATATGCGCATAACGCATGGGGGCAAGAGCCGATAAATGCACAAGCACGCATCTTTGTGAGAGATGGTAAAATCTATCTAAACTCAAATATCCCTGTAGCCTCACTATCTTTAAAAGCAGGAGGAGATGTTCGTTGGCATTTTGAGGCAATGGGATTACAGCAATCAACGCATAATAGCAATGTTGTGGCATATTCGCTCAACGGAACCACAATACCTAATGATGAGGATGTTGTGATAGGTGAGTTTACCCACATTAAAATGCTTTCAGCATCGTTGTCTGATGCAAATGCAAAGGCTATATCCGTAGAGTTTGATGACAGCATGTCAACAGGCATCAATGAAGCATCAAATTCAGACATGGATAACGTTGAAATATACAATGTCTCAGGATATAGAACAAAAACGCTTAGTAATGGAGTAAATATCATTAGGCAAGATGGTAAAATGCGTAAAATCTTCAAAAACAAATAAACTATGAGTTATAAGCGTCTTTTATTAGTTATATGCATACTGTTGGTAGGACTATCAACAGCTTTAGCACAGCATAACACGCTAACGATTCCCGATGTTACTGTTGCAAAGGGCAAGACCATTAGTTTGCCAATTTATTTGGATAATACAGCAGACGTTGTGGCTTTACAGTTCACACTCACAGTGCCCGATGGAATTTCGGTTAACTCATCGTCTGCAACACTAACGGAACGTTCGGATGGGCATGCGGTTGTTTTAAAAAATGTAGGTTCTAACAAATATGTGGCAATGGTATTCTCATCAAAGAATACAGCCCTAAAAGGTAGAACAGGACAAATAATGTCTGTGCCTTTAACAGCCTCGAACGCAGTTGAAGAAGGAATGGTTTATCCGCTTACATTGTCGGATGTAGTAATTGCAGCTCATGATGGTTCTAATCTTGCAACAGGATTTAGTGCCGGGAAAGTAAGCGTTGCCACATCTCCCGACTTGGAGGTAAGTCAAGTAAAGGCAAAAGAAACTGTTGTAGCTCCCCAAGAAAATATAAGTTTGAATTGGACAGTTGCCAACATCGGTGGACAGCCTACTACAGCAGGATGGAGTGAGCAAATTTTTTTGAAGAACAACAAAGGTGCCACAAAACTATTAGGTACCTTATATCATGATGAGGCATTAAATGTAGAAGGAGTTGTCAGTCGGAATGCTGAAATAAAACTTCCGTCTATTTTAGGCATGGATGGAAACTGTCAGGTAGTTGTAAAGCTTGTTCCCAATAGCGATGCTGGCGAACCATCGTGGCTACAGAATAACAATACAGCCGAAACTACAAGCACGCTCAATGTACAAAAGTATCTTTTGCTCACTCCTGAGCAAGCAAGTGTCGAAGAGTCGCGTCCCCAAACAATTCGTTTTCAACTGTCAAGAAGTGGCGATGTTGCAAATGCAGAAAACTTTACGCTTGCGTGTGATGCCGATAGTCGCATCAGTTTGCCACAATCAGTAACCATTGAAAAAGGCAACGCAAGCACTTATTTCTATGCGCAAGTTTCAGCTAATGGAGTGCTTGATAATGACTCTGTGGTTCATTTTAAAATATCGGGAAACGGTTATCCTGAAAAAGCATCAGTCATCCACATCGAAGACGACACTTATCCTTCATTGAGTTTGTCAACCAACGACCAAGAAGTGACTGAAGGAGGAAGCATCCTTTTTAAAGTAAGCACACAGCGAGCACCGCATAGCGATGTTGAGATAAAAATGACAAGCAACATGGCTTCTCGTTTCCGCATCCCAACCCCAATCGTTATTCCTGCGGGTCAAACAAGTGTAGATGTTACGGTTGAAGCCTTAGAGGATGATGTGCCAAACGTTGATGAAATCGTAACATTTACAGTTACTGCTGCAAAACATAATTCAGCATCAATCAATACGTTCTTAATAGATAATGATGTTCCAACGTTGCAATTAGCCATAACGCCGAAAGCCGTATCTGAGGCAGCAGGTCCGTTGGCTGTAACAGCTACACTCAAACGAATCGATAACATCGACAAGGTTGTAACCATTAAACTATCCGACGATTCAAATGGTGGCATATACTATGGTCATCAAGAGATTAAAATGGAAAAGGGTGTTGAAGAGGTTACTCTAAATTTGGGTCCTATCGACAATAACATTGTGGATGGTGAGCGCGTTTATAACATTTCGGCTGCAGTATGGATTGCATCATGTAGTTGCAATGCCAACAATGGCGCATCGGGGGGTGTTGTGTCTGTGCCACTCACAGTTTATGACAACGATGGTCCCACACTAACATGCACTTCTTCAGCATCCGTGCTTAAAGAGGGTGGTGAAATGTCTGTAACCATTAAGCGTAATACAGCTACGACCCATTCTTTGACCGTTAACATTAGTAGCGATCATGATGCCGACCTTGAGTATCCAAGAACGGTTACTATTTCTGCGGGCAATGCAGAAACCTCGTTTGTGGTAAAGTCAAAGGGTAACGACATAACCGACGATGGATTTACGGCTGTGCTTAAAGCCACAGCCGAAGGCTTTGCTACGGGTAATGTATGGTTCGCAGTGAGCGACCAAACTTTGCCTGATGCACAAATAAAGTCGTTTGCTTCGGTAGAGGAACGTTACGTTCATGGCGATGAACTTACTTTTAATGCCACAATTTTAAATAGTGGTAATGCCTTGTTACCTGTTGGCACATTAGTAAAACTCTATAATGCCGACACGCACAACGCAATTGCTGATGTATATACCAACAAGGCTATTCCTGTTGGCGACACATTGGCTGTTAAGTTGTGTGTTAAGGGTGATATGTCGATTGGTAAGCATTCGTTCTATGTTAAAGTAAATCCTAATAAGGGAAACTCGGAGTTAGATTACAACAACAACTCGTCATCTATATCAGCAATAAATGTTCTATCTCCATTTAGTACCTCCACCTCTGTATCAAAACCTATATTGGGCAAGAACGAGGAAATTGTGATAAGTGGCAAGGCAAGTGGACGCAACATTGCGCATACAGATGTTGATGTATATGTAATAAACAAGGGTTATCGTCATGTAATTACAACCCAAACCGATGCTCAAGGTGAATTTTCAGTTACATACAAACCTTTCGAAAATCAGAATGGACACTTTGTAGTTGGCTCATGTTTCCATAACGAAAAAACAGAGGTTGAACAGTGTGCTTTCGATGTATATGGTTTTGAAGTGAAGAATTCATCACGTACATGCGATGTGCTCAAAGGTGAAACTTTCACCGCAAGTTTTAATTTGACAAACAGTGGTGTTCTTCCATTGAATAATGTAAGAGCTAAATTGGTGTCAGAACTTTCTAATGTAGAAATAACTTTGGGTGATGCTCTCGTAAACCTTGCTGGCGGTGAGAGCAAAGAAATATCATATAGCGTGAAAGGTATTGACATTTCACCAGAGTTGGCATGGCAAACTTTACAAGTGATGTTTACCAGCGATGAGGGAGCAACAGCCACCTCAGACATCAACTACTATATTCGCGAACCAAAGGCACAAATTAAGTCGAATGTTGTTAGCATTAACACTTCAGTTACCATTGGTGGTGAGCGCGAGTATCGCATCACCTTGTCGAATATCGGAAAGTCTGAAACAGGAAAAATCACCTTCTCAACCCCTTCATGGATACGTGTCGAAGGTATTCAAACAATCAATTCGCTTGCTTTAGGCGAAAGCAAAGATTTGGCTCTCATCATTAGTACTACTGATAAGATGCAAGCGAATGTTCCTGTAACAGGAAATATTGCTGTGAATTGCGACAATGGCAATGGACTTTCTATTCCATTCAACATCGAACCCGTGTCATCTGCCAAAGGTGTTCTTGCGGTTGATGTTTGCGATGAATTTACCTACTACACAAGCGAGGCTCCTCATGTGTCGGGGGCTGAGGTTGTAGTTAAGCATCCCACAACGGGTAAGGTGATAACTACTGGCACTACAAACCAACAGGGTGTGTTTGAAGTGGAACTTCCTGAGGGATACTATGCGTTGAGCGTTACGGCTTCAAAGCATAATGGTGAAACACTTAATGTGTATGTAGATCCTGAGCGTACACGCAAGGTTGTAGTGAACATGAGCTACACAGCCATTACCTACAATTGGAATGTTGAGGAAACAGAGGTTAAGGACGAATATAAGTTGGTTACAAAGGTTGAATATGAAACCAATGTTCCTAAGCCTGTGGTAGTTCTTGGTATTCCTGAGAAAATTGATGGCGATAATATGAAAGCAGGTGAAAGCACGCTAATCTATATTACAGCTACCAACAAGGGATTGATCACGGCATTGAATAATAAGATTATTTTGCCAGATAATACCGACGAATGGATGTTTGAGCCTTTGGTTAGTGTTGAACCTGCTGATTTGCCCGCACAGCAAACAATTGTTGTGCCTGTGCGCATTACCAGGTTAAAGGATGGTGGTGCAGCTCGTGTAAGAGCAAAATCGGCTGGCGAAGAATTAGTCAATAATTTCTCTAACTGCATGACTCATGTAAGAGATACCTACGAGGCACTTTGTGGTGATTCATTAAAGCATAATGAGTCTATCGAGAGAATGGCAATGAAAATGTGTGCTACGGCTGCAACAGGTGCTACGATTATCAACTATATTTCAGGCATCTTAGGTGGAGGTGGTGGAGGTATAGGTGCGCCTTTAGGCGGTTCTAACTCTAAATCGAATGCAGGTACAGTCTATCCCGTTGTAACGAAACAAACCTTTAGCATGTGTAATCCATGTGATGCGAAGAAAGCCGAAGATTTGTTCGAAGTGCTTATTGGAAAAACCTTCCTGGCTCCTGTAAACACTGCAATGAATGTAAGCTATGACATCGAAAAAAATAAGAGTAACCAGGAAAAACAAGTTTTGATTGTTACAAAGTCGCAACTCGAAAACTTAAGAGATGCTCTTATTGAAGCTGCAAAGCATTATTTTGATTATCGAACTGGTTTACCTGTGTCTGACATGTATGACTTAGGAGAGGGTATATGGGATATTATTAAGGTAATAAAAATTTCTTCACGACCTTGTCCTGATCCTGAGCAAAATCAAAATCAAAAGAGTTTGGCGCGAGTAAAGTCAAAAGAGTCTGATGAAAGAAGTTGGCAGAAGGAATATGATGAAGTTGCTGCTAAGCAAGCAGACTACTTAGAAAATTTCTACAATATTATTGCTGAGATTTTTGGAGATGCTACTTGGTTGGGTAGTGACCTCGAAAATAAATTGGCTTTTGCTGTTGCAGTGTCAGGCAATAAGCATCTTACAAAGGAAGAAATTCGTTCGATGTGTCCTACTTCTGTAACCATAGACCAAGCAATGAAATTGTATAACCGATTGAATGGCTTGGATGAAGAGCATGCAATAAACAGCGAAAAACTTGGAGAACTCATCAACAAAAACGTGGCAATGAATGAAGCAGCTGTTGCCATGGGCTTTGAATCTCTTTCCGACAGATTTGTTAAAGCCTACGATGTGTGTGCAGCCAAGTACAAAGAGCAGTCTTCTTCAGTTTGTGCATCCATCACCTTGCAATTCTCTCAAAAAATGGTGATGACTCGTCAAGCGTTCCGTGGTACGCTCACTGTGTTTAATGGTAACGAATCCACAGCAATGAAGGATGTGAAGTTGGCATTAACCGTAAAAGATGAAAAGGGCAATGTAGCAACCAGTCATGAATTCCAAATCAATCCTGAATCTCTAAAAGGATTTAATGGCAAACTTTCTTTAGACGAAGGTTGGACCTTGGATGCGCAGCAAACTGGTGTGGCAACCATACTGTTCATCCCCACCAAGTATGCAGCTCCCATGGTTAGCAAGTACTACGCGTTTGGAGGTAGCTTATCGTATGTTGACCCATTCACTGGGCTCTCCGTAAAACGCGACTTGGCACCTGTAACACTTACTGTGAAGCCTTCGCCCAATCTCGACCTCACCTACTTTATGCAGCGCGACATTAAGGGCGACAATCCGCTTACTGAGAAAACAGAACCAAGCGAAGAGGCTGAATTTTCGCTCCTTATTAACAATACGGGCTATGGCGATGCTACTGATGTAAGAATGTATACCGACCAACCCCAAATTATCGACAACGAAAAGGGCTTAAACATAGACTTTGAACTGATGAGCAGTCAACTTAATGGCACCGAAAAGACACTTGCCCTTGGGGGAACGGTTGAAACGGAATTCGGCACCATCCTTGCAAAGAGCACTGCCTATGCGCAGTGGTGGATTAAGAGTTCGCTGCTTGGACACTTCACAAAATACAATGTGGAGGCAACCCATGTTACGAGCTATGGAAATGCTGATTTGTCGCTCCTTGGCGACGTTACAATTCACGAACTGATTCGCAGTTTAGAAGTTGAAAATGGCAATGGCAAATGCGTGGGCTTTATGACCAACGATATGGTTGATGCCAACGATACACCCGACATGCTCTATCTGTCGGATGGAGAGGTTGAAACGGTTGCCTTGGCGCAAGTAGCTAACATGCAAAAGGTGTCTGACACGGATTATGCGCTGACTGTTTCTGCCGAAGAACTCGGTTGGAATTATGGCAACGTAGTTGACCCCACTTATGGCATGGCTGCCTTAAAGTCGGTAGTCCGAAAGCGTGATGGTAAGCTTATGCCCTTGCGCAATTTCTGGCAAACCGATTGTACGCTCCGCGATGGTAAAGATCCTCTTTATGAAAATAAAATTCACTTTGCCGACAATCTGACTTCAAGCAATAGCGAAACGTATTTGCTCACCTTTGAACCTGTGCCTGATTTGCAGCTCGAGGTAGCTACGATTGAGGGCATCCCTGCCGAAGGCACACTTTGCACAGAGCCTTTAAGCAAGGTTCGGGTGATGTTTAATAAGTGTGTAGACCCCTCAACTTTCACAACTGCCGACATCTCGCTTGCCGTGCAAGGTGTGAAGCAAGATGTAACTTCGGTAGCCATTTCAACCGAGGACAATAAAACCTTTACGCTCGATTTCACTTTGCTGAATGAGCATGCTGAAAATGGGTACTTTGTGCTCACCGTTAACACGGCTGAAGTTAAAGACCAAGAAGGCTATTTTGGAAAAAATGGCAAGCAGGCGGGTTGGATTCTGTTCCGCGAAGGCATGGTTAACCTCAACACTTCAACCTATCCGCAATCGGCAGGTAGCATACGAAAGGTACAAGATGCTGTTGAAGCAGAAACGCCCCAGGTTATGCGTGTGAAATATGGCACGTTGTTGAAATTGACAACTGAGGCGAATGAGGGCTATGCGTTTAAGAATTGGACGGTGAATGGTGAAGTTGTGTCTACAGATAAGATACTTGAACACGTGGCACTCGAGAATCTTGACATCATAGCTAACTATTCACTAAAGACCTACGCTGTAGCGGTTGATGAGCCTAACGAGGGAGGTGTTATCACGGGTTCGGCGTCGGGCGTCTATTCGTATGGCGATGTGTTACGTCTAACAGCAAATGCCGACGAAGATTACATCTTTGAAGGTTGGTATGTGAATGACCAAAAAGTTTCTGAAGACCATCAACTCACAACCAAGGTTAATGAAGCAAAGCATATTGAAGCTAAATTCAAACGTGTAATATTCTTGCAATCGTTAACGTTGTCAAGAGGTTGGAATTGGGTTTCTACTTACGTGAATGAACCTATTTCGGTTAGTAACTTTATGGGGGGTGTAACACGCGTAGTCAGTCAGTTTGATGAAACCATCACCGACCCTGCTTATGGAAATGTTGGCGATGTTGAAACTTTGCAACCAGGACAGGCATACAAAATGCTTGCCTCTTATGGGTTAATGAAGAGCTTTAAAGGTCACCTTCACAGTCTTGCAGACACTCCTATTGTGTTACGCGCTGGTTGGAATTGGATTTCTTATCCTAATAAGGAAGAAGGAAACGTGAATGACTTTTTGCCCAACGCTGCTGAGGGTGATTGTTTGACTTCGCAACTCGGATTCGCAGCGTTTGCTGATGGTTATTGGGAGGGTACCTTAAAGACTCTTGTCCCTGGACAAGGCTACATCTACAAGTCGGGTACTGACAAAACGCTGACTTTTGACTTCTCTGCAAAGGGAACATCAAGAGCAAAATTGCCTAAGGCAGACCACGCAACCAACGCGTCTGCATTCACCACGGTTGATGTTCACAAGTATCCCTCAACAATGAATGTGATTGCACGTATTGTGGAATTGCCTTTGGGCATCGACAACGAGCAATGCCGCATCTATGCTTTCGCAGAAAATGAGTGTCGCGGAGAAAGCCGTTGGGTTGGCAATAATCATTATTTGACAATTTATGGCGACAACGCAACCAACATTTCGTTTGTTGTGGAGGATAAGAGCAATGGCAACACGTACATTGCTCAGCAAAACTTAACCTTTACTCCTGAGGTAATAGGAAGTCGCAAGGTGCCCTATGCCCTAACACTTTCTAAAACCACTGGTGTGCACAACGTGAATGGAGATGCTACTCGCAGAATGAGAATTTACAATGTCGAAGGCATCCTTATTGATGCTGATGCAACTATTGAAAGTCTTAAGAAGTTAGAACGTGGCATCTACATCATTGATGGTCAAAAGTTCATGATAAAATAAAAAAATCAGAATTTTAGAACCACGCTTTATGTCTCATTGATGCATGCTCTTGAGATGTGCTCAAGAGTATGCTTCAATGATATTGAAACGTTTTTTTGTTGACTTAGCGTAAAGGGCTAAAACAGCTCTTTACCTCCAAAAAAAAGAAGATATGAAAGCAAAAATCTTACACTGGATGCTCATTTTCGTGGCTTTGGCTATGAAGGCAAATGCAAATGAACTTAGTTGGGATTTTAATCCATACGCTTTTCAATATGACATGACGGTATATGTTGACATTTCATCCATAGATGGTAAAAGCGTAGCAGACAAATCGACCTGTCAAATTGCAGCATTCTGTAACAATGAATGTCGTGGAAAGGCTGTACACAAAACAGACGGAGCACACCCTTATATTTATTTGCGAGTTAGGAGCAATAAGGCTGAAGGCGAAACCATAAGTTTTAGGGTGAAGGATGTTGCAACGGGTAAAGAAGCTTTTGCAACCGAAACCATAACCTTTCAATCGCAACAAACCATGGGCTTTCCAAGTAGCCCCTTCTTGCTGAATGTAAAGAACGAATATGGTGTAACCTTTGTTATGGATGGCGTTAAGCAGACTCAAAATTTATGTTATGGCGATTCCATAACAGCTCCAAAAAATCCTGAAAAGCTTGGTTACACATTTACAGGCTGGACGCCTACTGTGGATGCAACTGTCCCAGCGCACGATGTGGTGTATACTGCCACCTACAAAGTGAACTATTATAAGTTAACGTATGTGTTGAATGACACCATTTTTGTAGAAGACAGTTTGGCTTATGGAGCTGCGATCAGTCCGCGAGTGGTAGATATTTCTGAAAATGAAACATTCTCAGGATGGGAAGGCATACCAACTACCATGCCAGCACACAACGTGACTGTTTATGGCAGCACTATGGCAACGGGCATAAAAGGCATTTGTAAAGCAGAGACCTTCGTCACTGTTTATGCGCTCAATGGCACTGTTATAAAACGAAATGTAAATAAAAGGCATCTCACAAAAGTATTACGTCCTGGATTGTATGTCGTGGCAGGAAAAAAAGTTTGGGTGAAATATAATGAATAATGAACAATGAATAATGTGCAAGACTTGCTACATTATTCATTGTTCATTTTTTCGTCTTTGCTTCACTATTTTTAATGAGAAAAAACGGTTTTAGTAATAATATTAGCACGTATGAGATTGATTTTGACATTTTAATTTGTAGTTATTCACACTTTATGCTATATTTGCCACACATTAACCCTTTGTATTAACCCCATAACGTTTTGTAAAACAGGACAAAAAGCCTAACTTAAAATGGAACGTTATCTAACTCATTTTGTATGAAAAACTTGAACAAATTAAGTTGTCTGCTTCTTACGTTAGTAGCACTGCTTTCATCTTGCGGACAGAAAAGCGCAGAATTAGAGTATATTCCCTTTAGGAGTAGCTCCGATGGTCGTTGGGGCATGATCTCTACAGATGGCAAAGTTCTATTTGATGCCGAATTCAACGACATGCCGCAGACCGCATATTGCGGACGTTTCTTTATCGAGAACAATGATGGGAAATATGAACTCTACACGGCTGATGCAAAGCCACAACAAGTTGGCGAAAAGAAATGGGTAGACGTGAGCGACTTTAGTGGCGGGTTAGCTCTTGCTGCCGAAGAAGGAAAGCCCGTTACCATTATCAACCGCGATGGCGAGCAAGTTGCCGATCTTTCAAAAATAGATGGAAAGACCATTATTGCTGCCCAGGGACTTTACGAAGGCTATGCCATTGTGGAGACTGAAGATGGCACAAAAGGCATTGTAGACGATGGAGGAAAGACCATTGTTGCCCCAGGAAAATATAAGGGACTTGAGTATATTGGCGAAGGTAAGTGCTTGGCTTTTGAAAAAAAATATGCGGATGCTGAAAAAGACCAGATGGTTCTGCAAATCATCAGTCTTAAAGGTAAAACCCTGGGAGAAATTAAAACAAGTAAAATCAACTTTGAAGGCGCGAAGACCAAAGAAAGTTTGCAATTCGTTAATGGACAGCTTGGTGCTTATGATGCCGACGGCAGAGGCGGTCTCATCAATGAGAAAGGCGAGTGGGTGCTGCAACCTTCTGAGAGAATTAAGCACGTTATTGCTGTGAAGGGAAACAATTTTATCTATAGCGGCGAAGACGGTATGGGCGTTATGGACAAGGACGGCGAGGTGCTGATACGTGGCAAATATTTCTTGCTGCAGTGGGCTGGCGATGATTTGCTTTGGGCTTTCGACAGAAAAGGAGAGAATAAAGACAAAATTGTGCTTATTAACCTAAAGGATGAGATTCAAGGCAAGGAGCGTTTTAAGAATGGTTACACGCTTCAGGACGGCACACGCATTGCACAACTTGGAAAGCACGACTACGGATTTATTGACGAAAAAGGTGAAGTAAAGAAACTCGACAAGGGTGTGAACATTGCTGAAATAGGTTTCCCCAAACACGATCAATGGGTGGAAAGTAGATATGTAGATGTAGAACGCATTGTTGCTTCGCTTGAACTTGCTGGACAGAAGATGTATGGCATCGACCTTTGGGCTCCAGCCACTAAGGCTGTTCCCGTCTTTGCAGAAAAGGGTGAAAAGGATGCCACATGCAGCGTGAAACCCTCAGACACCCCTTATGGCTACTATCGTAGCCGTGCAGACTATGAGTGCAAACTCTCTAACATGGTGCGCGTAAATAAGTACCTCGAATTCAATAACGACATTTCTATATATGCTACTAATGGTCAGCAGTTCAATCCTGAGGCTTTGGTCTACATAATAGGTGCAGAAATTAAGCTTCATTCTGGTGCAAAGGCAGTGTATGAAAGCATTTGTAAATTGTTAAAATCTAAAGGATTGAAAGAACTCGGAGCGTCAGAAGAAAGCATCACTTACGACTTAGGAAATCAAATACATCTCTACGTTGTCTGCTCAGGCGACGATGAGGTTAGCGTGCAACTTATCCCCGATGAATCGTGCGCTACTGACGAGGATTATGAATAAATGAACAATGAATAATGAACAATGAATAATGTGCAAGGCTTGCTACATTATTCATTGTTCATTATCTGTCTCTTATACACATCTGACGCTGCCGACGATCTTACGCGTGTAG